>DEHG01000092.1:0-4390 GCA_002351795.1 Ruminococcaceae bacterium UBA2806
TTTGTCAACATTGCCAGCTATGCTTACGGTGAGGAGAGCGGTGTTGCCGTGGTTCAGGTATCCGTAGTTAAGGATCCGCTTTCTGTTGAGATTACCTTTATTGATAACGGCAAGCAGTACGATCCTCTNNTGCTTATCTTGTTGTCGATAAGACAGCGAAAAAATCAAGTTTGAGTTTCCGGAAAAAAGTAATAATTCCGCTTTGATGATCTATCTCTTCTACCTGTATGTAAGAGAATCGCTCGAATTTGAGGGTAAGCTCGCAAGTTTTGCAGATAAGCTCATCCTCATACTGTTGATCATACAAACGATCATTTTGCTTTCCAATATTTTTACACCATGGAAAGAATATACTTACCATAAAGAAAAATTTTAATTTGTAGAGAAGCAAAGATACTTTTGGGGGGCGCATAATGAAAAAGACCTTTATTTAAATGAAACTCTTTCAGGTAAAACCTGATAGACTCGAGCAATTTGAAGCAAAGATTGAGGAAATGTCCGCAAATCAGCTTAAATGCGAAGGTTGCATATCTCTTACGTATTTCAAGAGATTTTATACCATAGACGGAATAGAACTTGGGGAGCCTCCAAGAGAGTTGACCAGGATTGTAAAGTGCGTAAAGTACTACTCATACTGGGAGTTTGACACAAAAGAAAACTATGGCAAAGCGATAAAATTCTTTTTTGAAAACTACAATAAAGATCTGCCAAAAATGCTGATTGCACCTTTTGATATTAATTTGGGATATTCTGTTTAAGAGATTTGCAAATTCTGCTTTTTCTTTGTACCTACACCTTTCAGGACTGCTCCGGCAGTCCTTTATCTTTTTACACAAACATAGTTTCCTTGATGATTAATATTTACATTATTTTACAACAAACACTCTTTACAAATGTAATATATTGTGCTATTATATATTTAATGATATATCCCTGAGACGAATCGGAAGGAGACAAACGGAATGAAGCGTGCTTATGATAAAGTTTATGTAAAAGTAAATACCGATTTTGACTCCACAGGTTATATGCAGCCACGCTCGATCGTATGGTCTGATGGCCGTGTTTTCAGAATAGATGAGGTAAGGGATTTCCGTCCCGCAGCATCTCTTGAAAAAAATCACAGCGGATACTGTTATACCATTGTTATCCGTGGAGTGGAAAGATTCCTGTTTTTTGAAAAGACAAGCGAGTATTTTGCCTCCCGTGTAGGCAGATGGTTTGTAGAATGTCCCATAGTTGAGCAGGAGTAAATTATGAACAGGATTTATATTGCGATAGATCTGAAAAGCTTTTATGCCAGCGTTGAATGTGCAGAACGTCACCTTAATCCGCTGACGACTAATTTAGTTGTCGCTGACTCTTCCCGTACAGAGAAAACTATCTGTCTTGCCGTGTCGCCTTCTTTGAAGGCTTATGGGATTTCAGGCAGGGCAAGGCTGTTTGAAGTCATACAGCGTGTAAAAGAGGTAAACGGTCAAAGACTGCGAAATGCTGTTAAAAATAATGTAATACGCAAAAATGAAAACGGAGGATATGATTTCGTATCCTCATCATTTGATGATGTTCTTCTGAAAGCAGACCCTTCTATCGGACTTTCATATATTACAGCGCCGCCACGGATGAAGCTTTATGAGGAATACAGCACAAAAATATATTCCATTTATCTAAAATATATTGCGCCCGAGGATATCCATGTTTATTCGATCGACGAGGTTTTCATGGATGTTACTAAATATATGAAGATTTACAATATGAGCGCCCGTGATCTTGCAATGACCATGATAAGAGAGGTTCTCTATACGACCGGAATAACGGCAACGGCAGGTATCGGCACGAATCTGTATCTGGCAAAGGTGGCTATGGATATTGTTGCAAAACATATTCCCGCTGATAAGGACGGAGTACGTGTTGCCGAAATAGATGAGAAAAAATACAGGGAGCTTCTTTGGTGTCATAGACCGCTTACAGATTTCTGGAGGGTAGGCAGGGGCTACTGCAAAAAGCTCGAATCTATCGGCTTATATACAATGGGTGATATTGCCAGGGCATCGACCGATCCCTTCACAGAAGAGCTGCTTTATAAGATATTCGGGGTAAATGCCGAGCTGCTGATAGATCATGCATGTGGCTGGGAGCCGACAACAATAGAGCATATAAAGCAGTATCGTCCCTGTACAAATTCGCTTTCATCGGGACAAGTATTGAAGGAGCCGTATCCATATGAAAAATGCAGGCTGATAGTCAGGAAAATGACTGAGCTTTTAGTACAGGATCTTGTACGCAAAAAACTGGTGACAAAACAAATAACGCTTACAATAATTTATGATAAGGAAAGTCTGAAAGCTGAAAGTCCTGGCGGGACCATTCGTGACACTGTTTATACCGTTGCAAAAACAGGAAGAGTATATACAGGAAGGGTAACGGCGGATCCCTACGGCCGTCCTCATCCCGGTCATTCTCACGGTACGATAAATTCAGAAAAATATACAAATTCGGCAAGGCGCATCATTGCAGCGGCAGCGGAATTATATGAGCGCATTACCGATCCTGATCTGCTTATACGAAAGGTGTATATTGCCGCCTGCGGACTTATATATGAATCAATGATACCGCAGGATTTACCCGAACAGCTTGATCTGTTTACCGATTATGAAATGATTGAAAAGCAGCGCATTGAAGAAAAGAAAAAAGATGAAAAAGAAAGAAATATGATAAGGGCTATTTTAGACCTGCAAAAAAAATTCGGCAAAAATACCGTTCTGAAGGGAATGAACTTTTTTGAGGGCGGTACGACAATTGAACGGAACGGACAGATAGGAGGTCACAAGGCATGAAAGAGACGGATATGGCAGAGGAAAATTTCAGAAAGCTTGCAGCACTTTTTCCAAAAGCTGTAACCGAGATAACGAATGACAGGGGAGAGGTCATCCGTGCAATAGATGCTGATGCATTGAGGGCAGAGATATCTGTAGCTGTTGTTGAAGGAAATCAGCAGAGATATGAATTTACATGGCCCGGTAAAAGAAAAGCTGTAGAGCTTGCAGATCAGCCGATAACAAAAGTACTGATCCCTGAGCCGGCAAAGTCATGCGGCCGTGAAGGGACGCCCGGAATTACTGACAGCGGAAATATTTATATAGAAGGGGATAATCTTGATGCTCTGAAGCTTATGAGAAAAGATTTCAGTAATAGTATAAAGGTCATTTTCATTGATCCGCCTTATAATACGGGAGGAAATTTCGGATATAATGATGATTTTTCACAGCGCAGAAAAAAATATCTGATGGGCAGCGGTCAGCTTGATCCAAGCGGGAAGCCGCTTGTTCCGGAGCCGGAGATGAACGGACGTTTTCATGCGGACTGGCTGAATATGATCTATCCTCGGTTAAAGGCGGCAAAGGAGCTGATGTCAGATGATGCAGTAATATTTATAACCCTTGATGACCATGAAAATTCAAATCTGCGAAAAATAGCCGATGAGATATTCGGAGAAGAAAATTTTATCACTGAATTTATCTGGGTAAAAAAGAAAAAGCCGTCATTTCTTCACAAAAATGTCGGAAAGCTGTTCGATTATGTATTATGCTATGCAAAAAACAGTGAAGCCGTAAAAGCCTTTTCCGTGGAAAAGACCAACCCTGGAAAGAAATATCCGTTGAACAATGCAGGCAATAAAAGGTCAACGCTTGTATTCCCGCCGGGATCTGTTCATTTTTCAATGAGCGATCAGATCGTTGAGCCGCAGGATATGTCTGCGGGAAATATTTATACAAAACTGCTTAACAGACTGGTTATTAAAGATGGAATTAATGAAAATGAAATGATACTTGAAGGCGAATGGAGATATTCGCAGGCAAGACTGAATGAAATAATCGCTGATAAAGAAAAGCTTGTTATAAGCAAGATACCTTTCCGTCCTAATCATATAAAGGCCGGCGGAGAGATAAAGAAGATGAAAAACATACTTTCTCCGTCTACATATGATTGTGAAACAAATGAAGATGCGGCAGCCCAGCTTGAGGAATTGTTCGGAAAGGGATGCAGTCCCTTTGATACGCCCAAGCCCGTAGGATTGCCTGAGCTGCTTATCAAGGCTGTAACATATGATGATAAGGATGCAGTAATACTTGACTTTTTTTCAGGCAGCGCAACCACAGCCCATGCGGTCATGCAGCTTAATGCTGAGGACTGCGGAAACAGGAGATTCATAATGATACAGCATCCTGAAAAAACGGATGAAAAAAGTATAGCGGCAAAATATGGGTATAAAACGATATGCGATATCGGTGAGGAGCGTATACGCAGGGCAGGAGAAAAGATAAGGGGAAAATATCCGACAGTACCGGATACAGGCTTTTGTGTTTTCAGAGTAGAAAATGCTTGACAAAGC
>DEHG01000092.1:4403-10467 GCA_002351795.1 Ruminococcaceae bacterium UBA2806
AAGCATTGGAATAATGGTATAATTCAAATGTTATGTGTACATAACATCCTTGCTGCTGACGAGTGCAGCAGCCATAAGTCCAGAAGGAGGTGCAAAAAAATGGCAGTTATCAATTCTTACGAGGCCGTTTACGTTGTTTCTTTGAAGCAGGGTGAAGAGGCTGTAGCAGAAACTGTTAATAAGTTCAAGGGTCTTATCGAGAAGAACGGTACTCTTGAGAGCGTTGACGAGTGGGGCAAGAGAAGACTTGCTTATCCTATCAATAAGGAGACAGACGCTTTCTATGTGCTTTTCAGCTTCAAGTCAGAAGCAGAGTTGCCCGCAGAGCTTGACAGAGTTGCAAAGATCACAGACGGTGTTCTCCGTTCAATGATCGTTAAGAAGGAAGCTTGATTAAGGAGGCAAAAAATGAATATTGTATCTTTAATAGGCAGACTTACCGCTGATCCGGAACTCAAGCATACACAGTCCGGCACTGCAATGACAAGATTTACATTAGCTGTTGACAGAGCCTATACAAAACCGGGTGAAGAAAAGCAGGCTGATTTTATCACGATCGTTGCATGGCAGCAGAAGGCTGAATTTGTATGTAAATATTTTTCTAAAGGCCGCCGCATGGCTTTGACAGGTTCTATCCGTACAGGTTCATATACCGCTCAGGATGGAAGCAAGCGTTATACAACGGAAGTATTTGCAGATAATATTGAGTTTTGCGATTCCAAAAAGGATTTCTCGCCGTCAGATAGCGGATATGGCGAAGGAAACAGCTACAACAGCTACAGCAATAACAGGCAGTCATCTTACCGTTCGGAACCGGCTCCCGCTCCGTCTTATTCATCGGGGAATGTGGAGGATTATTCCGGAACACTGACAGATGATGATCTGCCCTTTTAACCTAAAGTAAAGGAGGAACATCCGATGGCTGAAAGAGTCGAAAGAGATAACCGCAGAGGCGGCCGCAAGGGTCGTAAAAAGGTTTGTGCATTTTGTGTAGATAAGGTTGACGTAATCGATTATAAGGATATATCCAGACTTCGTCGTTTTATTTCCGAGAGAGCTAAGATTCTTCCCCGCAGAGTAACAGGTACTTGCGCTCGTCATCAGCGTGAGCTTACAGTTGCTATCAAGCGTGCAAGATATCTTTCACTGCTTCCCTATACAAGTGACTGATTATATTAGTTGAAAGTTATGACATTTTAATATCAACTAATTTCCGACCGGTGCATTGCATCGGTCTTTTTTTTACATATATACAAACATACACAGCCCCCGCAATAAATACGGGAGCTGTGTTTTGGGAAGCTTTAAATAAAAACCTGTATGCTTTATTAATATCAAATCAAGCGGTTATTTGTAGACAACAACTCTGATGATCTTTTCTGCTTCAAGACCTGTTTCGTCTGTTGCAAGCATTTTTATCTCATATGTGGTGGCTGCCTCCAGAGTTACAGTCGCAAAATTTCCGCTGCCTCTGGTGAAAAGTTCGCCCCATGTATTGCTTGAAGCACGTTTTACAAAGAACTCGTAAGTGATTTTGCCTTTACCGCCTGTAGATGAACCGTGGATCGAGAGCTGTGTGCCGCTGCGTATTTTTCTCATATCCCAAACCTGGTTATGAACGTCTGCAATATAAATATATGATCCGTTAAGGAATGGTACAGAACCAAATACTTCAACCTCAAACATTTTTTCGGCTGTCTGACCTGCGCTGTCAACGGCTGTTACCTTAAATTCATAAGTACCTTTGTCATTCGGTCTTACAGCGGCGGAACCGCTTTTCTCGGTAAGCTGCTTATAATTTTCATTTCCCTTGCGTCTGAAATAGTAAGCATATTTTACCTTGCCCTTGCCGTTTTCGGAAGAACCGGTAAGACGGATGGTACTGCCGATAACCGGGGACGGTGCGCTTATTGTCGAAGTATTGACAAATGCATCCGGGTCAACAGCGGTAAACTTCATGATCTTTTCCGCAATAGTGCCGTTAGTGTCTGTTGCCACAACTTTGATATCAAAATCAGCTGCTGCAAGGGGAGTAATACTGGCAGCTATGCCGTTGCCTATTTTATTCCAATTTGTATTTATCGAACGCTTGAAATAGAAAGTGAAAGTTTTTTCATCGGTACCGCCTGTTGCCTTGCCGGTAATGCGTACCTTCTGTCCGATATTGACTTTATCAGCGCTTATTGTTGAGGTGTTTACAAGGTTATCATAGTGTGTTGTCTTTTTATAGCCGCAGTCGTATTTGCAGGTTTCAATGACATTCAGATCCTTAGCGTCCGGCTTTTTGATAATAATTATCTCATGTTCTTCATCGTTTTTCAGAACCTTGCTGCATGAGATAATAATGGAATCAGCGAATAAAACAATTGTCTGGATCATAATTTGAATTAATTGCTTTGTTGACTTACAGCTTTCAACAGACAGCTAACGTGCAGAATAATCATTCTGCATTTCATTAAGCTCTTTTACCTGCTTTTTATAAACAGCGCAGATAATGAGCCAGATGATGAAATAAACTACAAGCTGTATACCGGACATGATGAGGCTCTCAGTGATACTCCCTGTCCAGTGCAGCAAAATAGAAAGCGGGATGAAACAAATAATTATAATTGCACAATGTACAATCGATGACAGGGCAAGCGGCCACCGATCAATTTCATAGAATGTTATTCCTGCAAAGCATATTGCGCCATATCCGCCGGATGCGGATATTTGTATCAGAACAGCATTTGCAAGACTTCCGGAATTTGCAACAAGCTCAGATGCAAGCGGCTGAGAAGTTTTTCTATGCTTTGAAGTGAGTGTCTGGCATTGTAAGTACAGTTTGAAGTAACTATCTGAACTGATTTGCCTCTCACTGATATAAAAACTATTTCGGATTCATCTATAACATTGGGGCAGTTATTTTCATCAAGCACCGTCATTTTTATCGGTTCGATTGTTTTAAGACGTTGGAGAAGCTCTGAGATCTGTTTGTCCTCAGAATTTGAACGTACTATTATCTCAATGTCTTCGAGCGTTTCATCTGTTTCAAACCGAATGTTAACATTTTTCAATATTATTTTACCTCCGTCCGGTTTTATTGCGGGATGAATGCTTTATATGTTAAATATTTGGAATGATGTTTTTTTCTCAGGCAACAATTTCTGAAATTATAAGGATTATACAAAAATAATAAAAACTGTCAATAAAAATAGTACAAGCGGTATTATAAAAGGTATAAACGGTCATAAAATAAAAGTATAGAAATGCTCTCATTTTGTCAATAAAAAAGAGACTGCCGCATAAAGCGGAACAGTCCCTTTGCTTAACCAATATTATTCAGACAACCTTTATCCTTCAATATTCCTGATAAGATCGATCATTTCAAGCGCACCCATTGCACAGTCATAGCCCTTGTTTCCTGCTTTGGTGCCGGAACGTTCTATAGCCTGTTCAATATTCTCAGTTGTTACAACGCCGAACATAACAGGGATATCGCTGCTCAGGGAAACGTTTGCGATTCCCTTTGATACTTCGCTGCATACATAATCATAATGAGTTGTACTGCCTCTTATCACAGCACCGAGTGCGATAACTGCATCATATTTTCCGCTGTTTGCCATTTTGGAAGCAATAAGCGGTATCTCAAAAGCACCGGGAACCCAAGCGACTTCAATGTTATCGGGGTTAACGTTGTGACGGATAAGACAGTCCTCTGCGCCGCCGAGGAGCTTTGATGTAATAAATTCATTGAATCTTGAAACAACAATGCCTATTCTGACATTTTCGCCTGTCAGGTGACCTTCATAAACCTTCATGAGTCAGTCCTCCTCAGTCCTCTTCATCGGTTTCAGGCATATCCCAGTTATGGTATACATTCTGAACATCGTCATTATCTTCAAGCATATCTAAAAGCTTCTGCATTTTGACTGCAGCCTCTTCATCCTCGATGTTTGTATAGGTTGAGGGGATCATGGAAACATCTGCGGAAACAAATTCATATTTGCCGGAAAGTGCCTCCATAACAGCGCCGAAATCATCAGGCTCGGTGTAGATCTCATATACATCATCGCTTTCTGCGCTGAAATCAGATGCGCCTGCCTCAAGTGCATCCTCCATGACCTGTTCCTCATCGTTATCCTCTTTTTCAATAACGAGAAGACCCTTCTGACTGAACATAAACGATACGCAGCCCTGAGTGCCGAGGTTGCCGCCGAATTTATCGAAATAGTGACGGATATCGCCTGCTGTACGGTTGCGGTTATCTGTGAGAGTTTCAACAATAACAGCGATACCGCAGGGACCGTAGCCTTCATATGTAATTGTTTCGTAATTATCGCCGTCTGCGCTGCCGGCAGCCTTTTTGATTATTCTTTCAATATTTTCATTAGGCACATTATTTGCTTTAGCTTTTGCGATACATTCACGCAGCTTTGAATTTGATGACGGATCTGCACCGCCGCCCTCTCTGACAGCTACAGCAAGCTCTCTGCCTATTTTAGTAAACACCTTAGCTCTTGCGCCGTCTGTTTTTTCCTTTTTCCTTTTGATGGTACTCCATTTAGAATGTCCTGACATACTGTTTATTCCTCCTGTAATAGATCATTTATTATCAATCTGTCCGGTCACGCAGTATTTCACCCGTTACCGGTTACATCTTTACTATTCTAACATAATTCCCGTATAATATCAAGTCTTTAATATTTTTATTAATTGACATCATACAGGTTTTTATAAATAACAATTGACAGAAATACCGAACTGCATTAGAATGATAATGTATGATTAAATATATAACTGATAAAAAAGGATTGATAATATGAAAACAGTTGAGATCTTTACAGACGGAGCGTGCAGCGGAAATCCCGGTCCCGGCGGATGGGGAACGATACTCAGATATAACGGAATTGAAAAAGAGCTTTCAGGCGGCGAAGCAAATACCACAAATAACCGTATGGAAATGTTAGCGGTTATTGAAGGGCTGAAAGCGCTGAAACAGCCATGCCATGTGATACTGACAAGTGATTCACAGTATGTTTGCAACAGTATAACAAAGGGCTGGGCTGCTAAATGGAAGAAAAATAACTGGATCAAATCAGATAAGACAAAAGCTAAAAACCCTGAGCTGTGGGAGGAGCTTCTTGATCTTCTTGACAAACATGATGTTGAGATAAAATGGGTGCGTGGGCATAACGGACATCCGGAAAATGAACGCTGCGATCGTCTTGCCGTTGCTGCTGCCGAAAAATTCAGGAGGTAAATAATCCAATGTTGAATCAGTTTTCCCGTACCGAGCTTATTTTCGGTCATGAAGGAATGGAAAGACTCAAAGCTGCAAGGGTGGCTGTTTTCGGGCTTGGAGGAGTAGGCGGTCATGCTGCCGAAGCGCTTGTAAGAAGCGGCATAGGTCAGCTTGATATAATCGACAATGATACTGTAGCCCTGACAAATCTTAACCGCCAGATAATCGCCACTCATAAAACTATCGGTATGTATAAAACAGATGCGGCGGGGGAGAGGTTCCATGATATAAACCCCGATTGCGTCATACGAAAGTTCAGAACATTTTTCCTGCCTGAAAATGCAGACGATTTTGATTTCAGCGTATATGATTATGTGATAGACGCAATAGATACCGTTTCGGGAAAGATTGCGCTGATCGAAAAGGCAAAGGCGGCAGGAGTTCCGATAATATGTTCCATGGGCGCAGGCAATAAAACAGACCCGACTGCATTTGAAGTGGCGGATATTTACAGTACTTCTGTATGTCCGCTTGCAAGAGTAATGAGACAGCAATGCAAAAAACGAGGAATAAAAAGTTTTAAAGTTGTTTATTCCCGTGAGCAGCCGAATATCCTGTCAGAAAAAAGCAGCTTCCTTGAGGAGCATAATGCATCCTCCGAAGCTAAAAACGCAGGCAGAAGGGATATCCCCGGATCGAATGCATTTGTTCCTTCTGTTGTCGGATTGATAATAGCAGGAGAGGTCATTAAGGAAATTGCAGTAAAATAACTGTCACCTGAATCCGTGAAAGTCCAAAGCAAAAAAAGTTTCGCCAGCCAGCGAGCCGCTGGACCCATAA
>DEHG01000092.1:10540-10675 GCA_002351795.1 Ruminococcaceae bacterium UBA2806
CGCTTCACTCCGTTTCGCTCTGTTTGGTTAAGGGAGTACTTTCTTGCCCGCGTGGGAAAGTTATTGACGGAAGCTATGAAAGACATAATTGCAATAGTTTCGCCAGCCTTTGGGGAGGCTGCGGGGTGCATGGGG
>DEHG01000092.1:10840-15014 GCA_002351795.1 Ruminococcaceae bacterium UBA2806
CGACAGGCATAATACGATACTTTTTATGATATAAGAAGTTGATTTCCATGACGACAGCAAGAGAGTTAAAAAAATGAACTGGAAGTGATAGAATGGAAGGATTAATAATAAAAGCTATAAGCGGTTTCTACTATGTAGAGTCGGAAGGCAGCGTGTATGAATGTAAGGCAAGGGGTATATTCCGCAAAAAGGGTATAAGTCCCGCTGTGGGCGACCGTGCGGAAATAAGCGTTATTGACGGGGATAAGGCTCAGGTGGAGAATATTCTGCCGAGAAAGAATTATCTTGTTCGTCCTCCGCTGGCAAATCTTGACAGATTATTTATAATATCCTCTGCCGCACAGCCTTCGCCGAATACTTTCATAATTGATAAGATATGCGCTGTAGCTGTAAGCAAGGATATTGAACCGATACTGATTTTTACAAAGACTGATCTTGAAAATGCCGATGAGCTTGCAGATATATACAGGCGTTCGGGCTTCAGGGCTTTCACATTCAGCGCAGACAATGATGAAAGCCGTGAAGAGGTGCTTTCTCTGCTCAGCGGAAAGATATCCGCATTTACAGGAAATACGGGTGTGGGAAAATCGACCCTGCTGAATAAGCTTATGGGGCTTTCTATCGAAACAGGTGAGATAAGCCGAAAGCTCGGACGTGGGCGGCATACCACACGTCAGAGTGAACTGTATCCCGTCTGCGGAGGATATGTTGCTGATACTCCGGGCTTTTCCACAATGGATATCGAAAGGTATGAGATAATACGCAAGGATGATCTGGCATCATGCTTTCCCGATTTTGAGAAATACCGCATGGAATGTCGCTTTACCGGTTGTGCACATATATGCGAAAAGGGCTGCGCCGTTATAGAAGCAGTAAATGATGGAAAGATCATGCCCTCACGTCACCGCAGCTATGTACAGATGTATAACGAGGTCAAGGATATACCGGAGTACAGTACAAAGATCAGGTCATACTTCTGATCTTGTTATCCCTCAGACTATTGGTGGTAGAAAGGTTATGGACATTGACAAATATGTATTTAACGGCGATACTACCATTAAGAAGCTGCTGCTCCCTTACGGAATGACGACTGTTTCAGCATATGCGTTTTACGGCTGCTACAATCTGGAGGAGCTTACACTGCTTTAAAAGAGTTTGAATTCGTGTCCGGACTGAAAAGCATAGGCGGTTATGCATTTACGAATACAGGTCTTACTTCCGCTGTAATTCCCGCAACTGTTACGACTATCGGATTAAATGCTTTAGGATATAAATACAAGGACAGCACTTATACAATGGTCGAAGATTTTACTGTTACCTGCGACTACGGTTCCGAAGCGTACAGCTATGCTACCGTAAACTGCTTCAATATAAAAAGTACGCTTAAAACAAGCGAAAATGAAGACGGAACTCTGACAATAACGGGTTACAGCGGTACAAATCCAGATCTTTTCATACCCTCAGAGATAAACGGTAAAACAGTCACAAGTATCGGCGAAGATGCATTCTGGTACAATTCAGTAGTAAAAAATGTAACTATCCCCGATACCGTCAAAACGATCGAACCGTATGCTTTTCGTTTATGTAAAACTCTTGAAACTGTCAAAATCGGAGCAAATGTTGAATCCATAGGTAAATATGCGTTCGCAAATTGTAGCGCTCTTTCATCAGTTGATATTCCCAACAGCGTGAAGAACATCGGAATATATGCATTTTATAACTGTTCAGCAATGGCTATTTTAAATCTGGGAAATAGTCTGGAGGCTATTGAGCAGTTCACGTTTTCGGGATGTACCTCTCTGTCCACAGTCATAATACCTGACTCGGTTACAAGTATAGGTAACGGAGCTTTCTATAACTGTACAGCTGTTTCCAATGTACAATTCGGCAAAGGTCTTGTAAAAATCTCTGACTATGCATTTGAAAATACAGAACTGTATGTGGTAGAAATACCATCTAACGTTACGGAGATAGGCAGCTATGCAATAGGTGCGTCAGATATGACTGTTGAAGAGGGTAATTACGATTACTATATTACCGGCTTCACAATTTGTGCTGAAACAGGAAGTGCAGCACATAAATATGCAACTGATAACGGACTTGAATTTGTTGCAACAAATCCTGTTATCGCAGCAGAAAAGATCACTCTTGATAAGACATCTCTTTCCATTGTAAAGGGTAAGACCGCAACGCTTAAAGCAACGATAACTCCGGCAGATACAACCGACAAGACTGTTTCATGGTTCACAAGCGATAAGACAGTTGCAACTGTAAAGAACGGTACTGTAACAGCGGTTAAGGAAGGCACCTGCACAATTACCGCAAAGACTGCCAACGGCAAAAAGGCTACCTGTAAGGTAACGGTAACGCTTACCGCCCCGCTTAATAATACATCGGTCATTAATAGTACTGTTGTAGCTTGGTTCGGCTATCCCGATGATAGGCAAGGCTGTAGGCGGAAAGAGTCCTTACACCTATTCATTCTATTTCAAGAGAACGACAAATACAAACTGGAAGCTCCTTGGCGACAAGTTCACAACGACTGCAAGCGCACGTTTCAAGCCCACGGCTAAGGGTTCATATGATATCCGCATTGATGTCAAGGACAGTGAAGGCACAATAAAGAAGAAGTTATTTACGGCTACAGTAAAATAACTTGAAGATAATAACTGATAAATCTGACATGAATTGATAAGTTCATTGAATAAAAAACGGGAAACCATAAGAGAGTATAGTCTCCTCTTGCGGTTTCCCGTTTTTGCTGTATTCGGTCTGTTCAGAGTATGATGCATATAAGACCGTTGCAGCCGTCATTGATAATGCGTTCCACAGTTTCACGCACTTTTGTCCTTGCATCAGAAGGCATACGGTAAAGCTTATTGTGCAATCCTTCATTGACAAGCTCATGCAGGGATTTGCCGAAAATATTCGACTCCCATATTTTAGACGGATCTTCCTCAAATTCCTTCATAAGATAAGCTACAAGCTCTTCGGATTGCTGTTCGCTGCCGACGATCGGAGTTATTTCCGTCTGTATCGTTGTTTTCATCATATGAACAGACGGTGCTTTTGCCCTCAGCCTTATGCCGTATCTTCCGCTTTGCTTTATTATTTCCGGCTCGTCCAGCATCAGCTCATCCATGGACGGCATTACAATTCCGTATCCGGTATCATCAACATCATTATAAGCCTGTATCACTCTTTCAAATTCCTTTTTCATTCTTGAAAGCTCCATCATGGCGTCTAAAAGCCCGCCCTCATCTCCTATCTCAAGTCCTGTCTTTTCACCTAAGACCTTGTAGAAAAGATCATCCTCAAGCTCTATCCTTATCCTTGCCCTGCCGCTGCCTAAATCGACATTTGTTGTTTCGGCATAGCTTACATATTCACATTTCTTTACCTTATCGGCAATATCAGCTACCTCTTTTATTTTTTCGGCATTCATGGATGAGCTTTGTATGCAGCTGTAAACTGCGCTCCTCAGCCAATGATCCTGTTCAAGAGAGGATACCCATTTCGGCATATCCACCCTTACTTCCTTTACCGGAAATTCAAATAGTATCCTTGCAAGTATTCTTTTAATTTCATTTTCGTCCATATCCATACAGCTTACGGCCTCAACCGGTACGCCGTATTTTTCGGACATCTCCTGAGCAGTCCTGCGTGTTTTTTCAGTATGCGGTTCTGTTGAATTAAGCAGGACGATGAAGGGCTTGTTTATCTCTTTAAGCTCATTTATTACTCTTTCCTCAGCTTCTTCATATTCTTCTCTTTCTATATCGCTTATGCTGCCGTCTGTTGTGATAACAAGACCTATCGTTGAATGGTCGGTGATTACTTTTTTTGTTCCGATCTCAGCCGCCATATTGAATGGTATAGCCTCATCGAACCAAGGAGTTTTTACCATTCTCGGCGCTTCATCCTCGATATATCCGATGGCGCTGGGAACTATATATCCCACACAGTCTATCATTCTTACTCTGAAACCCGAAACACCGTCAAGATTCACTTCAATAGCGTTTTCCGGAATAAATTTCGGCTCTGTTGTCATTATAGTCCTGCCTGCGGCGGATTGGGGAAGCTCGTCCGTTGCTCTTTCCCTGCGGGACTGATCTTCAATATTCGGAATAACGAGTGTATCCATGAATCTTTTGATAAAGGTGGATTTACCCGT
>DEHG01000092.1:15133-15483 GCA_002351795.1 Ruminococcaceae bacterium UBA2806
CACTCTTTCATGTGCAGACCTTACGCTTTGTTCGGTACAAGCAGCATTGTTCTTTCGCTGAAAATATCGTCAATATTATTATTTTCCATTCTGAGAGCCTCAACAGAGGTACAGTACAGTCTTGCGATATCCCAGAGGCTTTCTCCCTGATCGGCATAATATATTGTAAGCGCAGCAGTCTTGTCCTTTTCACGAACCCTGTTTTCGTCTGAGCTTACAGATTCAATGCACTTTTTTGTGCAGACGCAGTATATGCCGGCACAAAGCCTTGTTTCTGCTTTTACCTCGACAGTGGAATCATCCGTTATACGGAAACTGATATTCGGAACGACTATTGTATAGCTCAGATT
>DEHG01000013.1:0-30114 GCA_002351795.1 Ruminococcaceae bacterium UBA2806
ATAAAAAATGTATAAAAAGTGTTTTTTATAATGACAAAATATGATATAATATAAAAGTATTATGTTTATGGTAAAGATAGAGAATAGTAAAATGCCGGTTTATACCTGAGAGGTATATCGGAATTGTAAAACATCTGTCAGTCAGGTGTTTTCAGAATAATTGTTTGGTGATAGTTATGAACGTGGTTATTTTTACGGAGGTGTTTTCTCCGTATATCAGCGGAATATCTACCTATGCGGAGGTTCTTCGCAAGGGTCTTGAAAGCAGGGGGAACAAAGTTATTATTGTTGCTTCCTCACTGCATACTACACAGTCCTCGATAAGCAGAGGAGTTATACGCTGCCCTGCAAAAAGATCATGGAATAAATACGGCTATGAATGTAAGGATATTAATGATGTTCATGTTATCCGCTTTCTGAGAAAATTCGAGCCGGATATAGTACATATCCTTACTGATACAAAAATAGGTTATATGGGAATAGCAATTGCCGACCGTTTTCACTGTCCAACGGTCTTTTCGGTAATAGATAATTACGCCGATCGTTTTTCTGATAATTCAAAGCTTCTCTGGAAGATAAAAACATTCTTTGAAAAGCGTCATTTCTGTGATATGCTTGATAATGCACAGGCAATAACCTCTTCAAATAAAAGAGCAGCTCTTTTTATCCGTCATGCCGGAAGAAAAAGAAAGGTCCTGCTGACGCCCGTAGCGACGGATAAAAAAAGATTTGATTATAAGAACACAAATCGTCAGGCTAAGCTGAAAATGAGAAAAAAGCTTGGCATACCCTCAAGGGCAACTGTCGCTGTATTTGCGGGAGATCTGACTGTTGCAAAGAATATTGAGTTTATGCTTAATGTTTTCCGCAGACAGCTCAGATATGAGGATAATATACATCTTCTTATTGTAGGCGGAGGAACGGAAAGCGAATATCTGAGAGTACACTGCAATAAACACCATCTTAATGACAGAGTGCATTTTGCAGGGGTGCTTGCTCACAGTGTAATGCCGGAGGTCCTGTCATCATGTGACATATATGTATGCAGTGCGGATGACGGTCTGCTTTCTATGTCGTTTGCAGAGGCAATGGCATGCGGTCTGCCTGTCCTTGTAAAGGAAGATAAGGAAAAATTTGTTTACAGCATGATAAAGCACGGAATGAACGGTTTTGTATATCAGGATGAAAGCACCTTTACAAAATACCTGAAAAAGATGTCGTTTTTCAGCGAGGGCGAAAAGGAAAAGCTGCGTTATATTGTAAGACATAGTCTTAATAATCTTAATTGTACATATATGGCGAAATGTATGGAAAAGGTTTACCTCAATGCAAGTGACGCTTATCATCCCAAAGAAACTTTAGTCGGCTTTGATGATGACCAACTTATGTAAAAAAATGAAAGCAGGTGTGTTTAATGGAACCTAAGTTTTCGGTCAAACTTTCAAAAATAATAAAGGATGTAGGACTTGACGTTGCTTATATGCCCGGTGATCCGGAAAAAATAGAGATTTTTTCAAAAGATCTTACCCGTCCGGGTCTGGAGCTTACAGGATTTCTTGACTTCTTTGACAATGCAAGAATAATTCTTTTCGGAAATACTGAAAACAGCTATCTTAACCGTTTCAGCTCCGAGCAGAGATTTCATGTTCTTAACAGGCTTTTTGCGCTCAATCCTCCGGCAATAATCGTTACAAGAGGTATAATTCCCTACGGCGAGCTTATGTCTGCCGCAGAAAAATATAAAATACCGGTTCTGAGAACATCAGAGCCTACCTCGGCAGTATCTGCGGCGCTTGTTAATCTGCTGAATTTAGAGCTTGCGCCGAGAGTAACAAGACACGGCGTTCTTGTGGAGGTTTACGGTGAAGGTCTGCTTCTTGTAGGTGACAGCGGAGTAGGTAAGAGTGAAACTGCAATTGAGCTTATAAAGAGAGGTCACCGTCTTATTGCTGATGACGCCGTTGAAATCAGAAAGGTTTCAAATACATCTCTTATCGGTTCGGCGCCCGAAAATATCCGTCATTTTATTGAGCTGAGAGGCATAGGTATTATCAATGCCAGAAGGATATTCGGTATGGGTTCTGTCAAGCTGACGGAAAAAATAGATATGGTCATAAATCTTGAGCTTTGGGATAATAAGAAGGTCTATGACAGAATGGGTATGACAAGTGATATGACGGAGATCCTTGGCAATCAGGTTCCTATCGTTACAATACCCGTAAAACCAGGACGTAACCTTGCAGTTATTATTGAGGTTGCGGCTATGAACAACCGTCAGAGAAAGATGGGCTATAATGCCGCAAGAGAGCTGTTTTCTGCCCTCGGACTTGAATATCCCGAGGAAGAGGTAAATGATGTTAAGCTTATAGAGTTCTGATATGGGGCAGTTTACGGAACCATGGTCAGAAATACCGATAGTTACAATAAGGAGTTAAGTATGATAAGTGAAAAGCTTAAAGATCTGATAATTAACGAGGACTGCAATGCTTATTTCAATGAGCCTATGAGTCTTCATACAAGCTTCCGCATAGGAGGAAAAACAGACTGCTTCTGTGAGATAAATACAATGCAGTCGCTTAAAAAGATAATAGCGCAGTGCAGGGAGGACGGCACGGAATACTTCATTATCGGCCTCGGTTCAAACCTTCTTGTAAGCGATGAAGGGATCGAAGGCATCGTAATAAAATTAGGCGGAGAGTTTGAGGAGATCAGTTTTGAAGATGATGATACTATCCGCTGCGGCGCAGGTGTAAGTCTTGCGAAAATGTGTCTGTTTGCAAAGAATAAGGGACTTGGCGGGGCAGAATTCGCATGGGGGATACCCGGTTCTGTCGGCGGAGCAGTATTCATGAATGCAGGCGCTTACGGCGGAGAAATGAAGGATATTGTTGTATCCTCACATTATCTTGACGAGGACGGCAATATCGGGGAAATGGTCGGGGCAGCGCATGAATTTTCCTATCGTCACAGTATATATTGCGACAGAAAGTTTACTATCATTGATGTTTCGGTAAAGCTGTCACCGAAAAGCAAAAACGAGATATTCTATCTCATGCAGGATACAATGGATAAGCGAAAGAAAAAACAGCCGCTTAACCGTCCGAGCGCAGGAAGTGTTTTCAAGCGTCCGGAAAACGGCTTTGCAGCTGCTATTATAGAGGAATGCGGTCTGAAGGGCGTTTCTGTAGGAGATGCCCAGGTAAGCGAAAAGCACAGCGGATTTATCGTAAATAACGGCAAGGCAAAGGCTGAGGATGTAAAGGCGCTTATCAGGAAGGTGCAGGAAACAGTTAAGGAGAAAACAGGAATTGAGCTTGAATGTGAGGTAAGGTTCGTCGGCAGATAATAAGCGGGACCGCTTCACAGATACAGGTATTTCAGCAAATCGATCAGGTGGGAATAAATGGAATTTATTATCATAACAGGATTGTCAGGTGCAGGCAAATCCGTAGCAATGAAAAATATGGAGGATATCGGCTATTACTGCGTGGATAATATCCCGCCTACTCTGGTATCAGTGTTTTATGAGCTTTGTGAAAAGACTGACGATCAGAGAATGAAAAAAGTAGCCGTTGTTACGGATATCAGATCGGGAGATGTTTTCGATGATCTTTTTGCCTCAGTTGACAAGCTGAAAGCAGAGGATAAAAAATATAAGATACTATTTCTTGACGCAAGGGATGATGTTCTTCTGCGCCGTTTCAAGGAAACAAGAAGAAAACATCCGCTCAGCGAAAATTCCGTATCTACAGAGTCAGCGGTAGCGATGGAAAGAGAGCTGCTTATGCCGGTAAAGGCAAGGGCGGATTATGTGATAGATACATCCCTGCTTTCCACAACACAGCTGCGTGAGCGTATTACGGCATTATTTTTGGGTAATATATCACTGGGTCTTACCGTCACCTGTATGTCTTTCGGCTTTAAATACGGACTTCCTGCCGAAGCTGATCTTGTATTTGATGTGCGCTGTCTGCCGAATCCGTTTTATATTCCGGAGCTTAAACACCATACCGGGCTTGAGGATTGTGTGTATGATTATGTAATGAAGTTTGACCAGTCAAAGGGCTATGCAGAGAGAATGCTCGATTTAGTGGATTATTCACTTCCGCTTTACCGCAGCGAGGGAAAAAGTCAGCTTGTTATTGCGGTTGGCTGTACAGGCGGAAAGCACCGTTCTGTAACGCTTACGAGGGTACTGTATCAGCATTTGCTTGACGGAGGTCAGAGAACTATAGTGCATCACCGTGATGTGACAAAGCATTGATACAGAGTGCGGGTCATGGAAAAGAGGAAGACATATGTCATTTTCAAAGGATACCAAAAAAGAGATGTGTTCTATTGAAGCAGGGTCGGAAGAGGAAAAAAAGGCGCTGATATATGGGATGCTGCTTTTTTCAAAGGTTTTTTCTCCTGATGCTGTATCCTTTACAACTGAATGTCATGACGCTGCAGTATATTATTCGCAGCTTGTTTCATCCCTTACATCTGTAATAGTCGAAACATCGGTCAGCCTTACAAGAAAAGGCGCAGACGGTAAAAGCTGCAGTCTGACAATACCGGACAGCGCAGACTGCCGCAGACTGTTTGACTATTTCGGTCATGATGCGAACTCCCTTAGCCTAAGGATAAACCGTTCAAATATTGATGAGGAAGGGGCTTTGCCGTTTTTTCTCAGGGGCGCATTTCTTGTATGCGGGAATGTCAGCGACCCGGGGAAGGATTATCACCTTGAATTTGCCGTTCCGCATATGAATTTAGCAAAGGATCTTGCAAGAGTGATAAGCGAAACAGAGGTATTGTCCGCCGAGCCTAAGACGGTAAGGCGCAAGGGGAGCTATGTTGTATATATAAAGGAAAGCGACAGTATTGCAGATATACTGACATATATGGGCGCACAGATGGCGTCTCTTGAGATAATGCAGAAAAAGATATATAAATCTGTACGCAATAAGGTCAACCGTCAGATAAATTCCGAAACTGCAAACAGCAATAAGACTGCACTTGCATCTGCAAAGCAGCTTGCTGCAATTGATAAGATCAAAAAAACAAAGGGAATGAGTTATCTGTCCGATGATCTGCGGGAGCTTGCCCAGCTTCGCATCGACAATCCTGAATTCAATCTTCGGGAGCTTGGCGAGGCGCTGAGCACACCGATAAGCCGTTCCGGAGTGAACCATAGGCTTATGAGAATAATGGAGATAGCGGAAAACCTGTAAATAATAAAAAACTGCCGGCGGTTCGATCTGAACCGCCGGCATTGATCTTATCCGAAATAAACAACTTCTTCGCTTGGCTTGTCTGCCTTTTCAACGGACCTGACATAGAGCATAGGACCCGTTTCACCGTTGAATACAGGGTCTTTAACAGCTTTTACCTCAGCGGTAATAGTATACCAGCCCTTGTTTTTTATGCTGTCTGTCTTTGCCCAGTGACAAAGGAAACCGACAAACTGTATATCCTCGGCGCAGCAGGTCATGGCATTTCTGCCGCCTACGAATGTCCCCTTAGGCAGACGGGGACTTCTTACCGTCATACCCTTGAAACGTATGGTCTTTCCGTCATAGTTGGCTGTGTTTTCCATTGCGTCCATATAAAGAAGCCCGAAATCCTCATCCTTGACCTCAACGATATCGGCGTCCATATCATAGGGGAGTGGATCAACAATGTCGTCATTTTCCATTGTTCCGTCCTCATATTCATAAACGATGGCGGTACGTCTGCTGACCTGTCTTACAAGGGAATGAAGCGGCATCTTGTCAAGACCGGGTTTACAGCGGTTAAAGAAAACCACTTCAGTGCTGTTGAGCTTGTCATAAACAAGCTGGCGCATATTATTGTTGTATGAAAGAATGGAATTTGCATCGGCAAACATCATGATCTGATATATCTGCCAGTTATCCGGCAGAGCCATACCAAGCTCCTGTAATGTCCACATTCCGTTGTATTCTATCATTACACGTTCAGCCCTGCTTTTTTTGAGGCAGTCTGTGAGGAATTTGCGGTTAAGGTCTTCCTTTCCGTCTGCAACTACAACGGTGACATTATTGCCGCCCGTATATTTTGATGTATCCAGCTCTTCCTCGCCGTCCTCAAAAAGCAGGCAGAGAGTTCTTTCCTTAGTCTGGAAACGCTGGTCACAGAGGGTGTCGTGTATAAATTTTGTTTTGCCTCCGTCAAGGAAGCCTAAAAACAGATAAACCGGTATCGGATCTGCCATACTTATCGTCTCCTTTTCTCAGATCAAACTCCGAACAATGCTTTCAGCTCATCCTCGTTAAGCTTGGAGCCGATAACACAGATACGTCCCGTATAATCCGCTGCGCCTGTTCTGACGTCAATTTCCTCGGGTACAAAGTCGTAATGTATCCACTGACCGTCTTTTCCGGCAACAATGCCTTTTGCACGAAGTATCATGCCGTATTTTTCACTGTCTGCAAAGGATGCAAGGATCGATTTTATCTCGTCGATAGTAAATTTCTTTGCGGTTTCAACGCCCCAGCTTGTGAAGACCTCATCGGCATGATGATGGTGGTGATGTCCGTGTTCGTGGTCATGATCGTGACAGTGACACTCTTCGCCGTCCTCGTGGTGATGATGATGCTCATGGTCATGATGGTGACACTCTTCGCCGTCCTCATGGTGATGATGCTCGTGGTCATGGTCATGATGGTGGCACTCTTCGCCGTCCTCATGGTGGTGATGATGCTCATGGTCATGGTCGTGACAGTGACACTCTTCGCCGTCCTCGTGATGATGGTGATGCTCTTCCTCGACATCCTCAACAGTGAGCAGAGCCTTTCCGTCCGCAGCTGAGAGAATCTGTTTGCCTGTAAGCTCATCCCAGGGAGTCGTAACTATCGAGGCTTTTGTGTTGTGTTCTCTTATCATAGAGATAGCCTTGTCAAGCTTTTCATCTGAG
This sequence comes from Ruminococcaceae bacterium UBA2806, assembly GCA_002351795.1. Lineage (GTDB taxonomy): Bacteria > Bacillota > Clostridia > Oscillospirales > Acutalibacteraceae > UBA1213. Next base: position 6,920 of record DEHG01000013.1, read on the forward strand.
ACATTCTGTGTACGGCTGAGGATGATGGTGCTGGCAAATTCGATCTGGTTGTTATAGAACTCACCGAAGTTTTTCATATAGCTTTTCACCTTGGTGGCGTCGGCAACGGTGATAAAGCTGTTGAGCATTACATCATCGCTTGCAACGCTTTTGACCGCATTGATTACATCGGAAAGCTTTCCGACGCCTGAGGGTTCTATAAGTATCCTGTCGGGGTGATACTCTTCAAGCACCTTATTGAGAGCCTCACGGAAATCGCCTACCAGTGAACAGCAGATACAGCCGGAATTCATTTCATTGATCTTGATACCGGCTTCCTTGAGGAAACCGCCGTCAATGCCGATCTCACCGAATTCGTTTTCGATAAGAACGAGCTGTTCATTTTCATAGCCTTCCTTAATGAGCTTTTTTATAAGCGTGGTTTTGCCTGCGCCTAAGAAGCCCGAAAAAATATCAATTCTTGTCATGATCTTTCTCTCCTTTTTTCCGGATATTATTTTTACCGTACTAATTATACACCCTTTATTTGTAAAATTCAACTCATTAACAAAAGAATGTCATTCCGGCATTAAGTAGTGCATTTTGTGATTGGTCAGAAAACTCTCTTCTGCGGTTTCAGCGATTTGTCATAAGCGCCGGTGCTTTTTGTTTTTCTGCGCTTGCGGCTTTTTTTGCGCTTTGGCTTGGTGATATCGACTTTCATGTGTATCTCGTTTTTGTCCGCCCGGTGCATATAAACGCTTTGCACAAGCCCTACGCCTAAATAAAGACAGGCAACGGATGAACCTCCCGAGCTGAAAAACGGCAGCGTTATCCCGACAACGGGCAGCAGCCCTAAAACCATTCCTAAATTGATAAGCACCTGTGTTGCAAGCAGTGAAAAGAACCCGATACATATATTTCTTCCGAGCGGGTCGGTCGCCTTTATAGAATTAAAAAGTGTTTTGTAAAGTATGGAAAGGAACAGCAAAAGAATTGCTGCGCTCCCGATGAATCCAAGCTCCTCTCCTGCAACAGTGAAAATAAAATCGTTCTCCTGATAGGGTACCATTTCCCTTGCTACTCTCGGACCGTCAAAAAGCCCCTTGCCGAGAAGTCCTCCGGAGGCAATGGAGACTTTTCCCTGATACTGCTGCCAGCCGTATGTCTGCAGCATTTCATCATCATTCGTGAATAGAACAGCAAGCCTGTTCTGCTGGTCGGAATTGAGCATCTTTGACCATATTATCGGTATAGCTGCACCCGTGCATATTAGAAAGACAATGAAATATCTTAGCTGCACCCCTGCGGCAAATGTCATTATCAGGAACATACATCCGAACACAAGAGCCGCCCCGTCATCACCCTGCATGTGTATGAGTACGATCGGTATTGCCGCATGAATGACGAGTGACATAGTGCCCGGAAAAGTTTTAAGCTTATCCCTTTCTTCCAGCGCCGCAAGATGGGTCGAAAATGTAACAATGAAGCAGATCTTTGTAAGCTCCGACGGCTGGAATGTCATACCTCCCGGAAGGCTTATCCAGCCTACATCATCAGTTCCGACGATCTGTATTCCTATAAAAAAGACAGCAAAGGTAAGCGCAAGCGCAACCCCGGCAATAAGCCACCAGCATTTGGAGATGAATTTGTAATCTATATTGGAAATTATGATGGCAGCAACATATCCTATGGAAACAGCTAATATCTGTGTACGCAGAAAATTGACGTCGCCGCCCCGTTGGAGACTTGCAATAAGCACACAGCCGTAAACCGAGGCTATCAGCGTAAGCACCCAGTATAATACATCCGTTTTCTTGAAAAATCTGCTGATTCCGCTGAATAATTTATCTCCTATAATAAACCCTCCTTCCGTATATCGCATTTATATTATATATTCAAATGCCGAAGACTTCAAGGTTATTTTAAGATATTTTGATCAGCATGAATTAAAATATTGACGAATTGGTAATAATGTGATATCCTGAAGGTGTATTTATATGAAGTGGAAATATCAGGGAAGCATTGTTCGTGTTATGGATCAATGTGTACTTGTTGTTCGTATGATGCGAAAAAAGACAGGAGTTGTTGATAATGAAGAAATATAGCAGGATGCTGGCGGCAGCATTGCTTGGAATTTGTCTGGTTATGTCGGGCTGCGGAGGAGAAGATAATAAAGACAATGAAAGCAGCAAGTCCGAAAGCTCTGCGGCGGAGTCATCGGCTGCAAGTGTTTCGCAGCCAAAGCCAAAGGAAAACAGCAATAAATCCAAAACGCCTGCGCCCGATTCATGGAAGGTAATATATATACAGAAGCTTAACGACTATTTCCGTGAAATGATGGAATACGATGTTCCTGACGGAGCATTTTTTGAGCTGATAGATATAAATAAGGATAAGACGCCGGAGCTTATTATTTCATCACCTTCATTCCATGATGCAAAATGCGAGGTATATACTGCATACAAGGGAAAGCTTGTAGATCTGAAGGTGGATGCAGGCTATGAAAAACTATTCTATAAGGAAGAACTGAAACAGATCGCAACAAAATCAATTTCAGACGGCGTTACCAATATCTGGGCAGCTGAGCTGGAAGACGGAAAGCTGAAGCAGGCTGTAAAAGCGGTCGGAGATTTCGGTAATTATAAATTTACCGTCAACGGCAAGGATGTTACGGAATATGAATTTTATGAAGCAACTGCAAATTATAATGACTTCGGAGATGTTCCGTGGGTGCAGCTCGGAAAGAAAACACCTTTTGAGGCGGAGAAAATAACGGAAGTCGTAAATTCATGGAAAGAATAATAAAAAATGCTTGCAATTTCCCGTATGCTGTGGTATAATTAATAAGTCTTTGAGACCGTCACTTGTGATGGGAGTCAAAGGAGGCCGAAAGACCATACTTTGAAACGGACAGTCCTCTGCAAAGCCAAAGGCTGATATGCATGAATGTCTACAAATAACAGGAGGAATAAAAATGGACGCATTAAAATCAATTGCAGCTTCTTCAATCAAAGAAGTAAAGCCCCAGTTTGAGATCGGTGATACAGTTCGTGTCAGCGTAAATATTCGTGAGGGTGAAAGAGAAAGAATCCAGATGTTCGAGGGTACAGTTATTGCTAAGAGGGGCAGCGGTGTTGCTGAGACCTTTACAGTAAGACGTCTTTCCTACGGCGTAGGCGTAGAGAGAGTATTCCCCGTAAACAGCCCTAACGTTGTTGATGTTAAGGTTGTAAGACATGGTAAGGTTCGCAGAAGCAAGCTTTACTATCTCAGAGGCAGAGTCGGCAAGGCTGCCAAGGTCAAAGAACAGATCAAATAATCCGACCATAGAAAAAGGGACAGGTCTGTCCCTTTTTTGCTATCTGTTTATTCGAGGGCAAGGTTATGGGAAAACAACACAGACACAGATCTGTCAATCAGAATTACATTGACTTATCGGACAGACTTGCAGCGCTCAGAAGCGTAAAGGAGCTTGTCTATGCTGCGATAATAACTGCGCTTGCGGTATCGTTTGCGATGTATGTGTTTTTTGATATTGTACCCGCAAGGGGCTCGTTCAGCAGCGGTACAGAGGATGTCAGCGTACTGATACAGGTAAGGTTTTATGATGTGCAGGAAGATGATATTCTTGTTCTGAAAAAGGGCAGGCTTTGCGCTGCTGTAATGTCGCCCGAGAAAAAGCAGATAATACCAGGACAGAATCCGGACGGCGAGGATGACAGGATACCTGTAATGATAAACAATCAGAACGGCAGCAAACAGCTGAGGCTTGTCAGTCCCGGAGAGATCGAAGGCAAAATAGGTTTTGTGGTATTCCCGCTTAACCGTTTCGGTGAGGATATCAGAAAGCTTTTTTGATATAAGGAAACTCTGATAAATTCATTATTCTGTATTGAGTGTGCGGGGCAAAGCTGTTTGCTGCTTACTTCAGAATCAAATTTATTCAGTAAAAAATTATTAATACAGGAGGCGCTTGTTATGTCAGAAAAAGATGAAAGAACAGATCGTGAAGATCTTGAAGAGATAGATCTTGAGGAAGAAGAAAGCATAAGCGTCACTTCCTTTATATTTGAATGGGCAAATGCTTTTATGGTTGCCCTGATAGTAGTTGTATTGCTGCTGACATTTGTTTTCAGACAGGTGACAGTCAGTGGATCTTCAATGACGGATACTCTTAGTGATAAGGACAGACTTATTATTTCAAGCTTTATGTATAAGCCTCAGTACGGAGATATTGTTGTAATAAGTCATGGTGAAAATTACAGTGATCCTATCATAAAGAGAGTTATCGCTACTGAGGGGCAGTCGCTTTCTATCAATTATGAAACAGGCGAGGTAAGCGTTGACGGCGTTATTCTTGAGGAAAAGTACATAAAGGGTAAAACTATAAGACTAAGGAATTCTCTCGAAATTCCTGAAAAGATCCCTGAGGGATATGTCTTTGTAATGGGAGATAACCGTGAAGGCTCGCTTGACAGCCGGAGCACGGACATTGGACTTATCCCTGTTGAAAATATCATCGGCAAGGCAGAGCTGAGAATATATCCGCTTTCAAAGTTCGGAAGCGTATATGACAGCTGATAGTATACTGTAAAGGAGTATTATGGAAGAGTTAAGATCAATTCAATGGTTTCCCGGTCATATGACCAGGACCAAAAGAAAAATACAGTCTCAGTTAAAGCTTATTGATGCGGTTGCAATATTGCTTGATGCGAGGATACCATATTCAAGCTGCAATCCCGATCTTAGAAGCCTTATCAATAATAAGCCCCGTATCGTTTTGCTGAACAAATGCGATATGGCTGATCCTGCTGAGACAAAAAAATGGCTTACACTTTTCCGACAAAAGAACATTGCTGCTATAGCTCTTGACTGTAAATCAGGCAAGGGCTTAAATGCTTTTATTCCGACAGTGAAAAATGTTCTTTCGGAAAAGATAGAAAACTGGAACAGCAAGGGAATGACCGGCAGAACAATCAAGGTCATGGTAGTAGGAATACCGAATGTCGGTAAGTCATCGTTCATAAACCGTATGTCAAAACAGAACAGGGCAAAGGTCGAGGACAGACCCGGAGTTACAAGGGGCAATCAATGGTTTACGATAGGCAAGGGCTTTGACCTGCTGGATACGCCGGGAGTGCTGTGGCCGAAATTTGACGATCCTGTTGTCGGAGAGAAGCTTGCTTTTATTGGTTCGGTAAAGGATGAAATACTTGATACGGAGCATCTCAGCGGCAGACTGCTTGAATATCTTCGTGATAATCATATTTCTGCACTGTGTGCAAGATATAAGCTTAATGAAAACGATATCATTGACCTGCAGGGTTATGAAATACTTGAAATGATAGGCAGGAAAAGAGGTATGCTTATATCAGGCGGTGAGATAAATACAGAAAGAGCTGCTGCGACTGTTCTTGATGAATTCAGAAATGCAACTTTAGGTAAGCTGACGATAGACAGAGCGGAGGATAATACAGATGTTAGAATTTGAAAACATGTACAAAGAACAGGGATATAAGGCAATATGCGGAGTAGACGAAGCGGGCAGAGGTCCGCTTGCGGGACCTGTATTTGCCGCAGCTGTTATCCTTCCTGAGGGACTTATAATAGAAGGCGTGACTGATTCAAAAAAGCTCAGTGAGAAAAAGAGAGAAAAGCTTTTTGATGAGATATGCGAAAAGGCAATTGCATATTGTATTGCAAGCGCATCTGTTGAAGAGATCGAGGAAATGAATATATTGCAGGCTGATATGCTGGCAATGAAAAGGGCTGTCGAGGGGTTGTCCGTCAAGGCTGATTTTGCCATGATAGACGGAAATAAAGTTCCCGGGCTTGATATTCCCGCAGAGGCTATCGTCAAGGGTGACGCAAAAAGCGAATCCATTGCCGCAGCGTCAATTCTTGCAAAAGTCAGCAGGGACAGGCTTATGCTTGAGCTTGCAAAGGAGTATCCGCAGTACGGCTTTGAAAAGCATAAGGGCTACGGCACAAAGGCACATAGGGAAGCAATAAAAGAATACGGACCGAGCGAGATACACAGGATGTCGTTTCTTAAAAAAATACTGTCGGAGAATGAAAATGGCAAAAAAGACTGAGGCGAGAAGAATAGGAGATATCGGTGAAGCGGCTGCGGCACAGTATCTTGCAAAAAAGGGATATCATATTCTTGAAAGGAATTATCGTATATATGAGGGCGAAATAGACATAATTGCCGCAGACAGCGAGTATATTGTATTTGCGGAAGTGAAAACCAGAAATACAAATTCTTTAGACCGTCCATCATCAGCTGTTAATATAAAAAAGCAGAAAAAAATTATTCTTACGGCGGTGCATTATCTTGCGGAGCATGAAAATGATCTCCAGCCGAGATTTGATATCATTGAGATCATTTATGATAAAAAAACGAAGATGATAATATCAATGGAGCATATCGAAAATGCTTTTATACAGACAGGTGAGTATGGAGTGTATTGAGATCAAAAAATAATGGGGGGATAATATGCGGCTGTTTGATCTTCACTGCGATACATTGTACCGTGCATATATGGAAAAAAGCACTCTGTTCAATGACAGCTTCCATATTTCTTTTAATAAGGCGAAGAATATCCACCCGTACATTCAGTGCCTTGCAGTATGGATACCCGATGAATACAGGGGAGAGGATGCATGGGGGCTGTTTTGCGGCTGTGTGGAAAAGCTCAGGGAGCAGATCTCAGGCAGGAATATAATATGGTGCAAAACAGCAGATGATATTATTAAAACAGAGCAGGAAAAAAAGCAGGGCATTATCCTGACTGTTGAAAGCGGGGCAGTTATCGGCGGAAGGCTTGAAAGGATAAGCGAGCTGTATGAAACGGGCGTCCGCATGATGACACTGACATGGAACGGCAGAAATGAGCTTGGCGACGGCATTATGGAAGAATCCGACGGCGGTCTGACGGATCTCGGGCGTGAAGCCGTAAAGGAAATGGAAAGGGTCGGTATGATCGTTGATATTTCCCATGCAGGAGAAAAGATGTTCTATGATGTATATGAAATTGCAGAAAAGCCCTTTGCCGCATCCCATTCAAATGTGAGGGCGGTTACTGGACACAGGAGAAATCTGACTGACGATCAGTTCAGAAGGCTTGTTGAGGTCGGCGGGCTTGCGGGGCTGAATTTCTGCGCCGATTTTCTTGAAACAAAAAATAATGATGTATTGCACACATCGGGAATGTATGATATAATAAGACATACCGAACATATGCTTGCTCTCGGCGGCGAAAATACGATCGCAATGGGAGCAGATTTTGACGGAGCGGATATTCCTGCCGATATCAAGGGCATTGAAAGCATGGAAAAGCTTCATGAGCTTTTTGTGCATGAATTCGGTCGGGATATTACCGATGATGTATTTTTCGGCAACGCTTACAGATTTTTTACAAAGAAGGAAAGAAGGAAATTTGTATGAATTACAACAGCACAAGAGATAAAAACAGGGTGGTTTCGGCTTCACAGGCTATTGCACAGGGCATTTCCGAGGAGGGCGGACTTTTCGTACCTCAGGAGCTTCCCTCATACAGTATTGACGATATAAAGGCAATGCTTTCGACCGATTACAGAGGAAGAGCAAAAAAGATAATGGGCGATTTCCTTTCCGACTTCACGGCGGAGGAAATTGACGAAAGCGTTGAAGCCGCATATAAAGCAGAAAAATTCGGCGGAGAAAATCCTGCGCCGATATCATATATTGAAAGCGGAGATAAGAAGATGGCTCTGCTTGAGTTATGGCACGGTCCGACCTGTGCATTCAAGGATATGGCTTTGCAGATACTTCCGCACCTCCTTACAAAGTCTGTTAAAAAGACTTATAACGGCAAAGAGGCGGTAATTCTCGTTGCAACAAGCGGCGATACAGGCAAGGCTGCGCTTGAGGGATTCAAGGATGTTGACGGAACAAGGATAATGGTATTTTATCCGACTGGCGGCGTTTCACCGATGCAGAAAAGACAGATGGCAACTCAGAAGGGTGAAAATGTCAGCGTCGTTGCAATAAAGGGTAATTTTGATGATGCACAGACAGGCGTTAAGAAGATATTCACAAATACTGAGATAAAGGAAAAGCTTGCAGAAAACAATATGCTTTTCTCCAGCGCAAACTCCATAAACTGGGGCAGACTCCTTCCGCAGATAGTATATTATTTCTCTGCATACTGCGATATGGTCAACGAGGGTAAAATAGAGCTTGGCGATAAGATCAATGTATGTGTGCCTACAGGTAATTTCGGCAATATTCTTGCATCATTCTATGCAATGAATATGGGACTTCCTGTCGGAAAATTCATTTGTGCGTCTAATGCAAACAATGTACTGACAGACTTTATCAGAACGGGTACTTATGACAGAAAGAGAAAATTCTATACAACTATCTCACCGTCAATGGATATTCTTGTTTCAAGCAACCTTGAAAGACTGCTTTATCATATTTCGGGCGGCAATGCCGAAAAGGTAGCAGAGCTTATGAAGGCGCTTAGTACAGATGGAGTATATACTGTTGATGAGGATGTCAAGGCAAAGCTTGAAAAATATTTCTGGGGCGGATTCTGCGACGACGAAAACACACAGAAGACTATCGGCAGACTTTACAAAGAAGAAAATTATCTTGCAGATACGCATACAGCTGTTGCAGTCAACGTTTATGAGCAGTATGCGGCTGAAACAGGAGATACCACACCGACTGTAATAGCATCTACTGCCAGCCCGTATAAGTTTGCAAAGGCAGTTCTTGCAAGTGTAACGGATGAAGCATTGCCCGAGGATGAATTCTCGATGGTAGACGAGCTTTCCGCAAAGACAAAGACAGCCGTTCCCGCACCGCTTGCGAGCCTGAAAGATGCAAAGGAAAGATTCAGCTTTGTATGCGAGGTAGATGAAATGCCGAAGACTGTTATAGAAAGCTTGGGAATAAAGTAAAGACTGCGCCGTAATGAGCTAAGATATAGTAGAAGTCATTGATGCTTACCATTTGTCATTCCGAACGATAATGAACAGCCCATTTGCTGAGGGGATGGTGAAGATATTCCCATGTGATGGCTGAAATAATGTTGTTTACTATTACGGAACAGGAGGTATTATAGTGGCAGTATTCGCAATAGCAGATCTTCATTTGTCTTTCGGTACAGATAAACCTATGGATGTATTTCCCGGGTGGTCTGATTATACTGAAAAGATCGAGAAAAACTGGAAGCATCTCGTTTCCGAAAACGACACTGTAGTTATCGCCGGAGATATTTCCTGGGCAATGGATATCAGGGAAACATATAATGATTTCAGCTTTATCCATAGCCTTCCGGGGAAAAAGATCATGCTTAAAGGCAACCATGATTACTGGTGGACAACAAAAAAGAAAATGGATAATTACCTGAGTGAAAACGGGTTTGACAGTATTTCGATACTTCATAATAATTTTTATCTTGCGGACGGTCTTGCACTTTGCGGGTCAAGGGGTTGGTTCTATGATGCGGAGACGGATGCGGATATGAAGGTCCTGCACCGTGAAGCAGGCAGACTGAGGGTGTCGATAGAGCCTGCTTTAAAGGCAGGATATGAGCCGATAGTATTCCTGCATTATCCTCCGATATATAATAATATGGAATGTACGGAGATCACTGATATACTGAAAGAATACGGTATCAGAAAATGCTTTTACGGTCATATCCACGGCGGCACTGCGGCAAAACGTGCTTTTATCGGAGAACGTGACGGAGTAAGCTATAAGCTTATTGCCTGTGACTATATTGGTTTCATGCCGCTTGCGGTATTGTAGGTTTTATTGATTTTTTTGTTGCAATTTACAGCAAGTTATTGTATAATATTATCAGTTGATAGCTTGAAACAGTAAGCTTCAAACTGATACGGGGGTATAGCTCAGCTGGGAGAGTGCTTGACTGGCAGTCAAGAGGTCACGGGTTCGAGCCCCGTTATCTCCATTTATATTGCATAAAAAGCCGCTTTTTAACAAGCGTTTTTTTATCATTTTAATATGCATGAAGTTTATAAAAATATGATCCGGCAGTTCTTGGTTAAGAGCTGCCGGATCAAAGCTTTTTTTGTAATTATTTCTTTATTGAAATGATCATCTTGCGTACAATGTCTATCGGTATTATCATTATTGCAGCGATAAGACACATTAACCATGATTTAGGATCAAGCGCCCTTACACTGAGGAAATCACCGCCGAATGTTACGAATACGAACTGGAGAAGAAGTATCCCGCCCATTACAAGAATGAAATTGATGTTCTGTTTAAGACCTTTGAAAAGGTTGATCCCCTCGGATCTTGCATTGAAGCCGTTGAATGCTATAGACATCATAAATGTCGCAAACAGAGCGGATTTAAGATAGAGAGCATTGTCGGCGGTCATTACAGCATTTCTGCTGGGGTCAATGAACAGCTCTGAAATTGCAGGAATGAACAGAATGGAAAGACATACGCACATAATATACAGTGCAGCTATGATGATCTCAACGAACATTGATTTTGTTACGATACCTGCTTTTCTCGGAACAGGCTTGTCTTTCATATATTCTTCCATAGGCGGCTCGCTGCCGAAAGCTATTGCCGCAAGCGTATCCATTGCAAGATTTATCACAAGAAGCTGTACAACAGTGAGGATGTTTCCGAAGGTACTGTGTATGTCAAGTATCGGACCGAGGAAACACATCATTACCGCAGCAACATTTACTGTAAGCTGGAATACAAGGAATTTGCGGATAGTTTTGAACATTGTTCGTCCGTAAAGGATCGCTTTCTTTATCGACAGGAAATTATCATCAAGTATTGTGATATCGCCGGCGGCTTTTGCTACCTCTGTGCCGCTGCCCATTGCAAAGCCTACATCAGCCTTCTTTAAAGCGGGTGAATCGTTTACGCCGTCGCCTGTCATGCCGACTACAAGATCCATCTCCTGTGCAATTCTTACAAGCCTGCTCTTATCCATAGGCAGCGCTCTTGCAACAACACGGAGCTTTGGCAGTATCTCCTTTACTTCATCATTGCTCAGATCGCCAAGCTCAGCGGAGGTGAGTGCTACCTCATCCTTTGACGTCAGAAGTCCTGCATCCTTTGCGATAGCAACGGCAGTTTCTTTTCTGTCGCCTGTTATCATTACAACCTGAATCCCGGCAGCCTTTACCTCACGGATAGCATCGGCAGCCTCTTTTCTTACGTTGTCACGGATGCTGAGAATACAAATTAGCGTCAGATCACCGTCGCCGCTTTCTCCGTCAGCCTTTGCAACTGCAAGCAGACGCATGGAACGTGCTGCCTGACCGTTGATATATGTAGTGAGATAATTCTTTTCTACAAGCTCTTTTTCCTTTCCGTGCTCGTCAATATATTTAATGCATCGGTTGAGTATCTTTTCAGGCGCACCCTTGATGTATGTAACTGAACCGTTTTCTCTTTTAACGGTAAGACTTGAATATTTTTTTGCGGAATCGAACGGGTCAAAATTCCTTACATCCTCAACAGGGAGTTTGTCATAATATTCATCTCTGTCGATAAACGCCATAAGCGCTCTGTCTGTACTGTTGCCGCCTATAATAGCGCCGTCAGATACAGCGGCGGAGTTATTTACACCGATACCTGTAAGGATATCAAGGCGCAGTCCGGCGGGTATCTCTTCAAGTGACTTGAAGGAACGGACATTACCTGTTGTTACCTCTGTAACGGAAAGCTTTCCTTCTGTAATGGTACCTGTTTTATCTGTGAAAAGAAGGCTGAGACTTCCGGCAGTTTCAAGTCCGTTTATATTGCGGACAAGAACGTTATCCTTTGCCATTTTCATACTCTGGAATGACAGCAGTACCGATGTGAGCATCGGCAGACCTTCGGGAACTGCACATACGATGACTGTAATGGCAATTGTAATAGCGTCAATAAGCAGCTTTACCCAGCCCCATACATCGGAAGGAGACTGACCGAGAATTATTGTTTTGGCAATTACTGCAATGATAATAAGCGCTGCGCCGACATAGCCGAATACTGATATCTGTTTTGCAAGATGGGCAAGCTTCAGCTGCAGCGGAGTTTTTCTTGTTTCTTCCTGCACCTCAAGCGCAAGCTGACCGAACATTGTCTTATCGCCTACGACCTTGACCTGCATATATCCCTCTTCCGAACAGACGACCGTACCTCTGTATACATAATGCTTATTCAGAAGATCCTTGATGTCATATTGATTGCCGTCGGCGGGCATTTTTTCAGCTTCCTCGGTTTCACCGTTGAGCGCTGCCTGATCGACCTTTATATTTCCCTTGGCCATTTCGCCGTCTGCGGCTATTTTGTCGCCTGACTGCAGATAAAGGATATCACCGACAACTATCTCGCTTACATGTATCTCTTTAAGCTGTCCGTCACGGATAACCTTAGCGGTTTCCTTTGCTTCCTCCTCAGCCTTCAATGCGGAGGCTTTTCCCTCTTGTTTATGCTGACTGACAGAGGATACTCCGTTTGCAATAAGTATTGCGATAAGAACGCCTACAGGTTCATACCAGTCTGCCTTTCCCATAAAGAACAATACGACCTGTATTGCAAGCGCAACAAGAAGTATTATTATCATGGGATCAGCAAAGCCTTTAAGGAATTTTTTCCAAAGCGGTTCGGGAGGTATCTGTGTAAGATCATTACTTCCGTGTTCCTGTCTGCTTTTTTCGACCTCAGCCTCTGTAAGACCGGTCATTTTCATATGGATCACCCTTTCATTGATAAAGATTATTTCTTTCCGAGCATTTTTATTATCTGTGCCGGTTTCGGCGGGTTGCCGTACATAAGTACGCCTATCTTATAGATTGCGGATGCGAGCGCACCAAACAGAATTACAGTAACTATCTGCAGTGCAATTGATACTATCAGCTCCCATACCGGAACATCAATAAGAATAGCCCGCACAAACATTGCCATAGGCGCAGACAGCGGTATGTATGACAATACAGTCATAGCCGTACTGTCTATCATGTCACCTGAGCAAAGGAATACTACAGCCATATATATTCCTGTAAGCAGGAATATAACAGGAGTGGTCAGACCGCTGAGATCCTCTGTTTTTGACGCAAATGAGGCAAGCGCACCGAGCAGAAAGGCATAGATAAAATATCCGAGTATAAAGAATACAAGCGCCAATGCAAGAGTCTCAGGCGGGAAGTTGATATACTCTTTCAGTTCCTCGGGAATAGCGTCAGCCGGCGCATACTGCATTGAACAGCCAAGCGACAGGAAAATAAGCCCTAACTGTGTAAGACCCGCAAGTCCTGAACCGAATACTTTGCCGAACATTAGCTCAGACGGCTTTGCACAGGTAATGAGCAGCTCCATAGCTCTTGTGTTTTTCTCGCTGACAACGCTTTGCTGCACCATATTTCCGTATGTAGCAATAGCCATGAACAGAACGATCATAATGATATAGACAGGGAAATAATTCTTTGTGATATCCGCCCCGGTTGTAACAAGCTCCGAAAAATACGACATTCCGAGTATCTCGTCTGTTTTTTCGGGTGATACGCCCTGCTTTTCTAATTCCGTTTTTTCAAACATATGTTTTATTATTTCTGTGATGTACTGCTGATCCGAATTGTACAAGGTCTGATTCTTTGTGATGTATGTAAATGCATTAGGTGCTGTAATATCTACGGCAAAGGTATATGTGCCGTCGTCTACCTTGCTTTCAATCTCTTTTCTTTCATCGTCCGAGATTACGATCTCATATCCCGGAAATGCCGCAGAAAATGAAGATTTAAGAAGTTCATCATCATATACGCTTTTTTTCAGGGCAATTGCAGGTGGCTTGTCATCAATCTGCTGTTCATCCTCGGAAGTGAGAGATGTTATCACTTCGGGGAGAAATGCAAAAAGCAATGAAGCGCATACGAGAAAGGCTGTTATGATAATAAACGCTTTATTTCTGATGCAGGTAAGATATTCAAATCCAAGTATAGTAAAAAACTTTTTCATACTCCGCCCTCCGTATACTGTACAAAGATATCATTAAGCGACGGTTCTTTTACAATGAAACCGTCAAATTCGTACTTGTTGCTGAGCAGAAGTGACAAAAGCTCATCTTTTCTTTTTGCGCTGCTGAGCTTTACGGAAACGCAGCCGTTTTTGCCGTCAATATCGGCAGACTGTATACCGTCTGAAAATTTTGATTTAATAAAATCGGTCATTTCTTCCGGCTTTTGGGAGAAAATATTAATTGTATCTCTCGGATAGCTGCGCTTTATATCGTTTATCTTACCGCTTACTGATATCTGACCGCTGTTCAGAATATTGATATCGGTGCAGAATTCTTCGATATAATTCATCTGATGGCTTGAGAGAATTGCTGCGGCGCCGCCTTCAATGCTTTCGGTAATTACTTCCTTCAATAGCATGGCATTCACGGGATCAAGACCCGAAAACGGTTCGTCAAGTATAACAAGCTCAGGATCACAAAGCAAAGTAGCGGCAAGCTGTATTTTTTGCTGATTTCCCTTGCTGAGAGTATCAAGCTTTTTATCCTTATATTCAGTCATGCCCATCCGGTCAAGCCATTTTGCCGAAGCCTCTCTTGCCTGCTGCTTTGAAAGTCCCCTGAGCTTTCCGAAATATACAAGCTGTTCACCGATCTTCTGTTTGGGATAAAGCCCTCTTTCCTCCGGCAGATAGCCTATCCGTATTTTATCTCTTTCGATCTTTTTTCCGTCAACAAGAATTTCTCCGCTGTCCTGAAAAAACACTCCCATAATAATTCGTATGGATGTAGTTTTCCCGGCGCCGTTGCGTCCGAGCAGACCGACAGCCTTTCCGCTTTCAGATTCAAAGGTTATGCCTTTAAGCACCTGTTTTTCTCCGAAGCTTTTTTTCAATTCCTTGATCTCAATTTTCATCACAAACCTCCTTTGTTGTGAACATAGCAGTTGATATATAGCTATATAATTTCATGATAGATGTTTTTTCTCATAAATCCGGCAATGTCATCGGGATAAAGATTTACCGCAAGCAAAAGCTTTGCATAGGCGCTTTCATTTCCCGTATCAAAGACCGGAATTGCTCCGTTTTTCAAGAGAATATCGCTTGTTTCGTAAATGGAATTATTGTTGCTTTTCAGTGAACATAAAAACATCGGTATTCCTCTTTCCCTGCATCTTTCAAGCAGAAAAAGTGCCTTTTCCGAAACTGTCCCCGAATGATAGGTGATATGAAGAACAGCTCCGGCGTTTTCAGGAATTGTAATGCTTTTGTATTCGAGAGAAGGGTATGGATGGACAAGCAGAACGCTTTTACGGAAACCAATATCAGAAAGTCCGGGCATCATATCATGCTTTGTATCATCTGACAACAGATCGCCTGAGATCATGCCTTTTTCATTAATATATACCGGCGGCAGATCATCACAGCTTGTAAAAACATCATTTATCCTGTCCGCCTCGCATAATCTTGTAGGAATAAATATTCTTGCATATTTATCCGTTTTATTTTTATAGACTGTATAGACACCGTTTTCAGACTGTAATATCAGATCAACACAGGCTTTGAAATTAATAAGCGCATTGCTTCGCTTGTCATCAGGTACATAATCCGAGGCGGTGATAACAACAGGCAAGCCGATATTGTTCAGACACAGACCGAGCATTGCCGAACTGTACGAAAGAGTATCGCTCCCGTGGGTAATGATAATACCATCAAAACCAGAAAGATCTGAATTTATTATAAATCGGATAAGCTTTTCCCAGTTTCCGACAAAAAGATCCTCACTTAAAATATTATAAGGTTTTTCTGTAACAAATTCAATACCATCCGCAGGAAATTTATTTCTATACATCTCAAGCACACGGCAGTCTGTCTGAGCTGCGGAAATAATACCGTTGTTTTCACAGCTTCCTATAGTTCCGCCTGTCAGTATCAGCAGTATTTTTTTCATATCTGTTCAATCACCTTCAAAAAAATTCGTTGCTGTTTGTTATCATTGATCCGCTAAATTATTTATCGGACGTTTCCTTAAATATTATACTATCACGCTCTCTGTCTTGTCAACTATGTGCCTAAGTTTCACGAAGTATAGGGCTGTCACAGTGAAAAATGTGACAGCCCCGGAAAAATCAGGAACAGCATATTTATGCAGATCTGAAAGTATCAGTCATTTCATTTCGCAGGCGGCGGATTATCTTCTTTTCAAGGCGGGAAATATAAGACTGTGAAATTCCAAGAGCGTCTGCAACCTCCTTCTGAGTGTGAGCTTTTTTCCCGCCAAGACCGAAACGCATTTCCATTATTTTAAGCTCTCTTCCGCTAAGTCTGCCGACAGCGCACAACAGCTGATGCTTTTCGGATTCCTTTTCAATTCGGATGTTTACGGTATCGCTGTCACTTCCGAGAATATCGGCTATCAGAAGCTCATTTCCGTCATAATCAACATTAAGCGGTTCATCAAGCGAGATTTCATTTTTTTGCTGAGTTGTTTTCCGCAGAAACATAAGAATCTCGTTTTCAATGCATCTTGAAGCATAGGTCGCAAGCTTTATGTTTTTTTCCGGGCGGAATGTGCCTACTGCCTTTATCAGTCCTATCGTACCTATTGAGATAAGATCCTCGACATTTACCCCGGAGGATTCAAACTTTTTTGCTATATATACTACCAGCCTCAGATTATGAGTAATAAGCAGTTCTTTCGCATCTTCCTCACCATTGCAAATGCGTTTCAGGACTTTTTCTTCCTCATCACTGTCAAGCGGCGCAGGCAGTGTCTCGGGACCGTTTATGTAATAGATCCCATCATTTCCGAGCAGCATTTTTCGTAATTCTGACCATTTGTTTCCTATCTTATCAAATCTGATCATACTATCTTCCTTTCTGTTGCCGGCTGTAATACTTGCGGATTTACGATACCAGTTCATAGGGCACAACAGCATCCTCAGGACCTGTTATCAGCTTATTATCACACGGAGCAATATATGCATCTGCATGATATACAGCGCCGTCATATTTTATGCTGATATCTTTTACTTTTATTCCCGTCAGCATACCATTTCCTCCTACAGATGTAAACGGTATCAGGCGGCAGCCCTGAATTTCAGTTTCCTGTAATGACGGACAGCAGGAGCGTTTTATCACTATAACGGGCAGCCCCGAAAACGGTTCTTTCAGGCTGTTGCCTGTATCAACTTTTCCGGAAAGCGAAACTTCCTTACTGTCAATAATGCATTTCATAGAACAGAGGGATGAAGAAGGACGTCCCCTTCCAGTTATCCGCATTATGACAAGCATGATAACATAACAGAATACAGCGGTAATCACAAGTGATATCGGGGAAATGCCGATATATACGCTTGTATTGCGTATCAGTATGTTTTCCGGAGAAAAGAGCATCCAGACCGCCATCATTATTCCGCAGTAAACAAAGCTGACAAGGAAAAAAGCTGCCGCTGCCTTGAAAAACATTTTTTTGGGCATGGGGGAAAACGCCGAGCCGACTACTGCACAGGCGGCTGCGAGGCTTATAATTAGCGAAAAGCCCGAGGGCATAGGCGGAAGAAGAATAACAAACGATGAAAGACCGCCGACTGCTGCGCCTGCCAGGAGTCGTCTTAATCTGCATGACAATGACAGGAATGTTTTTACAAGCAGAAGCAGCATATAGTCGATTATGAAATTAACGCAAAAAAGAATATCAAGGTATATGGTATGCAATTTATCACCCCCTCAGACTTATGCGGATCCATTCTGTACCGCTTACAGCTATATGATACTGTAAATGGTGCCATAAAAATGTCTTATCCGCTGTAATAAAAAATATCGGGAGAAAGCTTCTTCTCCCGACATTTTACAGAAAGGTATGGTGGTCATTTTCTCAGGATGTCATCTGTCTGTTTACGGACTGAGCGTCCAGACCAAAGCTTATGGAAAGGGCTTCATCTACCTTATCCATATCATATGCGCCGAGAGTGCCCATTTTTTCCTTCAGACGCTTTTTGTCAATGGTGCGTATCTGTTCGAGCAGTACAACGCTGTCCTTGGAAAGACCGCTGTTATCGGCATAGAGCTTGATATGTGTCGGAAGATTTGCCTTTGTCCCGCGGCTTGTGATGGCTGCGGCAATGACGGTGGGACTGTACCTGTTTCCGACATTATTCTGGATGATCAGCACCGGTCTGACACCACCCTGCTCAGAGCCTACCACCGGACTGAGATCTGCATAATAAATATCGCCTCTACGTATTTGCATAGCTTTTCACGCTCCGAATTTTTAATTTGTTGTGCTGATATTATTTTATCCCGTTGATCCGGTTTTAATCACCTTACACGCCCTGTTATATATTATTCATGCAGCCTTTGCTATGTACGTTTTTTTCAGCCTGAGTTATAATGCCGAAAAAATGTTTTACGAGGAAGGGCGGTCGTTATGATCTTGCCGTATCGTGCCGGAATAAGTATAAAAGCTTTATGATGTTTCGAGCTATAATAAATATATGCAGACGGTACGAAAAAAATGAATATAATATAAACCTTTGCGCCGGTTGATTTTTAGACTTTTATGTGTTAAAATAGTATAGCGATAAAGAATATGAGGAAAAAGGGCGTATGGTTACGGATCAGAAAATACTGTTCGCTCTGAAAGATAACAGGTGAGAAAAATGAATCAGAAAATAAAATATGAAAGCATGGAAAACTTATTCAAAGCCATTCTTTCCTTGCAGACGGTAGAAGAATGTTATCGCTTTTTTGATGATCTTTGTACCGTTCCGGAGCTTAAAGCAATGGCTCAGAGATATGCAGTGGCAAAAATGCTTAACGACGGTGATATCTATACCGATATCGTAAAGGCTACCGGCGCAAGCACAGCCACGATCAGCCGTGTAAACCGTTCTCTCAATTACGGAAGCGAGGGTTATGCGCTGACATTTGAAAGACTGAAGGATGAATAGGAGGCGTATCATGAGCTATACCTATTTTGCAGATCATTATGACAGTCTGACAGAGGATGTTGATTATGAGGCAAAGGCGGATTATTTTATCAGTCTGCTTGAAAAACATGATCACAAGGCGGGCGTCACCCTTGATCTTGCCTGCGGTACGGGTTCGTTTACAATAGCGCTTAAAAAGAGAGGTATTGATGTTTTCGGCGCTGATATGTCGTCTGATATGCTTTCGCAGGCTCAGATGAAAGCCTGTGATGAAGGATATCAGATATTATTCATTTGCAACAAAATGCAGGATATTGAATTGTGCGGCACAATAGATACCTGTGTATGTACTCTTGACAGTATTAACCATATTACATCGGAAAAAGAGCTTGAAAAAGCTTTTTCAAATATTGCAAAGTATCTGTCAGAGGATGGAATAATGGTTTTTGATGTCAATACTGTTTATAAGCACAGGGAAGTGCTTGGTGATAACTGTTTTATTTTTGATACCGAAAGCGTATACTGTGCATGGCAGAATAATTATGATCCTGAAACAAATGAAGTGATGATAACTCTTGATTTTTTTGAACCGCAGGATGATGTATATTATCGCACTTCCGAGCAGTTTTCGGAGAGAGCATATACACATGAGCAAATGAAAGCTGTCCTTGAAAAAGCGGGTCTGAGGACAGAGGCGATATATGACGATATGTCATTTGATCCGCCGGGGGAGGATTCCCAAAGAGAAATATATGTAGTCAGGAAGGTATAATATGAGTGAAGACAAGATTATAAGATGCATTACATCGGACGGCGCTGTGGTAATTTCGGCAGCGCTTACAAGCGGAATTGTTACAAGAGCGCAGCAGATACACAGGACATCTCCTGTCGCAACGGCAGCGCTTGGCAGACTTCTTACAGGCTGTTCCATTATGGGCGCCCAGCTTAAACAGAAGGATGCGTCGATCACGCTTAGAGTAAACGGTGATGACGGCGAGCTTGGCGCAGTTATCGCAGTAAGCGACAGCATGGGAAATGTCCGTGGATATGTGGAAAATCCCGCCTGTCCGACAGAATACTATCCCAACGGAAAGATCAATGTAGGAAAGGCTGTCGGAAAGACGGGCGTTATGAATGTAATGCGTGATTACGGGACAGGTCAGCCTTATATCGGCATGATACCGCTTGTTTCAGGTGAGATCGCCGAGGATATAACAAGCTATTTTGCAACAAGTGAGCAGATACCGACAGTATGTGCTCTGGGAGTTCTGCTTGACAAAGAGACACACAGGGTAATTTTGTCCGGCGGCTTTCTTTTGCAGCTTCTTCCGGGCGCTGATGATTCTACCATAACTCAGATCGAAAAGAATATAGAGAAGATCGAGCCGGTCACGACTATGCTTGCAAAGGGAATGAGCATAAAAGAAATATGCGACTGTGCGCTTGAGGGCTTTGAGGTCGAAGTATTGGATGAGATGCCGATAGATTATATATGCGGATGCAGCAGGGAAAAGGTCGAAAAGGCATTTTTATCTCTTACAGATGAGGATATCAGAGCAAGTGCGGATGAGCTTGGTTATGCCAAGGTAAGCTGTCATTTCTGCAATAAGGTATACCGATTCAATAAACAGGAGCTTGAAGATCTCATAGCAAGCAGGGGACAGTGAAACCTGGTCAAATATCATAAACAAAAATGAGCTGCCGCTTTTTCTGTGCGGCAGCTTTTTGTATAGCTTTAAGTATTTAAAAAATCAAGAATAGTATCAATTGCCTTTTCACGGCTGATATCATTGAGAGGCTCATGACGGCAGCCCCTGAAAAGAACAAATTTTATGTCTGCGCCCTTGCTTTTAAGACGGTCGTGGACTTTTTTTACACCCATACCGTAGTCGCCTACAGGATCGTTTTCGCCGGAAAGGAGAAGTATGGGCTTTTTTCTTACCCGTGAGGAGAACCATCTGCTTTTATTACATTCACGGCTGAGTCGTAAAAGATCTTCAAGAGCTGAAACGGAAAAGCTGTAATTGCAAAGCGGGTCATTGGCAAAGGCAGTTCTTGTTTCCTTGAGAGTGCTTATCCAGTTGTACGGGTCATCATAGCCGAAACGTCTGTTATATGTGCCGAAAATAAGATCATTTATATTTTTGGAAACATATCTTTCGCCCTTTGCTCTTTTGACTTTTTTTAGCAGAGAGATCGCTGGAGTTGTTCCGGGGATAGGGCCGCCTGTTCCCATTATGATAAGCTTATCCTGCATATCATATTTTTCAGCGGTAAGTCTTGCGATAAAAGAACCCATACTGTGACCGAAAAGGTAATAGGGGAGGTATTCTCCGTATTGGAGCTTCATTGAATTTGCAAATATCGCAACATCGTCAACAAGGTATTTCCAACCGTTTTTCGACGCAATAAAGCCCAGCTCGCTTCTGTCGTTAACTGTATAGCCATGTCCTAAATTGTCAAACCCGAAAACAATATAGCCTGCCTGCGCCATTCTTTCCATGAAATATTTGTATCTTCCCATATATTCCTGCATTCCGTGAACGATATGGAACAAACCCTTTGGTTTACCCTCGGGCATCATGATCGTTCCGGCAAGATGATGCGTCATATCGGTGGATAATACTCTTTTTTCAATGCATTGTATTTTCATTTTAAACATCCTCTTCGTTAATAATAACAGCTTTAACGGCACGTTTCCAGCCTTCGATCATTTTATCCCGTTTTTCACTGCTGATGGAGGGCAGGAATTCCTTTTCATTCCTGCAAAGCTTTGAAAGCTCCTGTCTGTCTTTGAAGAAACCGACCGCAAGACCTGCAAGGAATGCTGCGCCGAGAGCAGTCGCTTCTCCTGATACGGGGCGTATTACCTTTATTTCAGATATATCCGACTGAAACTGCATAAGCATATCATTTGCCGAGGCACCGCCGTCCGCCTTCATTTCGGTGATATCCGCATTATCGCCGTTTTTCATTGCATTGATAAGATCATTTGTCTGATATGCTATAGATTCAAGGGCTGCACGGATAAGATGTTCAGTTTTTGTACCTCTTGTGATGCCGAGTATTGCGCCCTTTGATCTCATTCTCCAGTACGGTGCGCCAAGTCCTGTAAATGCAGGAACCATATATACTCCGCCTGAGTCACTGACCTTGCGGGAAAAGTATTCGCTGTCTTTAACATCCCTGAGCAGACCTGCGCCGTCCCGGAGCCACTGCAAAACAGCGCCGCCGATAAAAACGCTTCCCTCAAGAGCATATTCGGGAGGACAGTCTTTTTCTGTTGCGGCAGCGGTAGTGATAAGACCGTTTTTGCTGAATACAGGGTCGCAGCCCGTATGAGCAAGCAGAAAGCAGCCAGTACCGTATGTAGTTTTTGCCTGTCCCTGTGAAAAACATCCCTGACCGAATAAAGCCGCCTGCTGATCGCCTGCAATTCCTGAAACAGGAATATCTGCGCCCATTATATTTATATAAGCGTATATTTCGCTGCTGCTGCGTACCTCTGGGAGCATAACTTCAGGTATGCCGAAATAGTCCGTGAGCTTTGTATCCCAGCAGCCCTTTTTAAGATCATAAAGCATGGTGCGTGAGGCGTTTGTCCTGTCGGTAATATGTACCTGTCCGTTTGTAAGCTTCCATAGGAGCCATGTGTCTATATTGCCGAATAGAAGCTCGCCATTTTGCGCCCGCTGATAACCGTTTTCAATATTATCAAGTATCCATTTTATTTTTGTTGCGCTGAAATAAGCATCAGCCCTGAGCCCTGTAACATCACGGATATAGTCTTCCATACCGTCCGATATAATTTTTTCGCAAAGCTTCGCAGTACGTCTGCACTGCCAGACTATTGCATTATAAACTGGACGTCCTGTTGCTTTTTCCCATACTACAGTAGTTTCTCTTTGGTTAGTAATGCCGACAGCGGCAATTTCTTCGGGGGATATTCCTGTTTTTGCAATACATTCCGTCATTGCTGCATACTGATTTGCATATATCTCCATCGGATCATGCTCCACCCATCCTGGATGCGGATAGATCTGAGTAAACTCATGCTGGGCACAGGATATTACATTTGCCTGTTTATCAAAAAGTATCGCTCTTACGCTTGTTGTTCCTTCATCAAGGGCAAGCACATATTTCTTTTCCATTTTATCATACCTCATTGTTAATATTATTGGTTTTTTTGAATATGAAAGCTTTTGGAAAAAATATGTATCAGTTTTAAATTTTTGATATTTCCCGAAAAGCTTTTATCAGTGTTTTCTTAAAGAAACGCTGATTAATGAAATGAT
>DEHG01000013.1:30189-43088 GCA_002351795.1 Ruminococcaceae bacterium UBA2806
GGTTTTTAGAGGTTGCCTTAATTATATAAGAATTGCATATAAATTGACACTGTGATATTTTACAAAATAATTGTTTGTTTTTTGAACGTTCCGACAGGTGCAGTTATTTATGTACTTGTTAATATAGAAAAAGACTGTCACAAAATGGTGGATTTCGTGACAGTACATGAATTTATATTTGTTTTTATACACTGAAAAGCATTGCGCCGTATGAGGGATAGGGCCATGCCTTAGCGGACATATTTGATTCCATCTCATCTGCAACCGCACGAAGCTCCTGCATAGCGGAAATAACATAATCCTTGAAGTACATAGCGTTATCAGCTACATCTGTGATTTCCTTAGCTCCGACTACAGCTTTATCAAGCACATCTATCTTGCCGACAAAGCAATTGAGCAGATTTGTAAGCTTTTTCATAAGTTCAGTCTGTGCAGTGGGTACAATCTCGGGATCAACAGATTTTACAATGCTTGCTGTCTGTGCAAGCTCTTTGATATATTCTGTAACAGCGGGGACAATATCCTTTTTTGCCATATCGAGAGCTGTAAGAGCCTCGATATTAATGATCTTGGAGTATTTCTCAAGGAGAACGTCACGTCTTGAACGAAGCTCGACCTCTGTAAGAACATTGTGCTTAGTGAAAAGCCTGATATTCTTTTCGCTTGTATAAAGCGGCAGAGCATCGGGAAGAGTTCTGAGATTGAGAAGACCTCTTCTTTTTGCTTCCTCAAGCCATTCATTGGAATAGTTGTTGCCGTTGAAGATTATACGCCTGTGCTTTTTAATAGTCTTTTTGATAAGCTTTTCAGCTGCGGCATTAACATCCTCTGCGCCCTCAAGCTGATTTGCAAAATCTTCAAGAACGTCTGCAACCATCGTATTTATCATAAAGTTAGCGCAGGCAATATTTTCGGAAGAACCTACACTTCTGAATTCAAACTTGTTTCCTGTAAATGCAAAGGGTGAAGTACGGTTTCTGTCGGAAGTATCCTTTGTGAAATTAGGAAGAACTTCCGCAGTTGTTTCCATGATAGGTTTGGTATCGCCTGTATAATCCTCACCGCTGAGTACGGAATGGAGTACCTCTGTCAGATCATCTCCGAGATACATGGAAATGATGGCAGGAGGAGCTTCATTTCCGCCGAGTCTGTGATCGTTTCCGGCGCTTGCGATGGATATTCTGAGAAGATCCTGGTTTTCGTCAACAGCTCTTATCACTGCTGCAAGGAAGGTAAGGAACTGAATGTTCTGTCTTGGATTTTTTGAGGGATCAAGCAGATTCTTGCCTGTATTGGTTGACATCGACCAGTTGTTATGCTTGCCCGAACCGTTTACGCCTGCGAAGGGCTTTTCATGGAGCAGACATACAAGACCGTGTTTTTCGGCAATTTTTTTCATGATCTCCATTGTTATCTGGTTGTGATCGGTGGCAATGTTTGAAGTGTCAAATATAGGTGCAAGCTCATGCTGTGCGGGTGCTACCTCATTATGCTTTGTTTTGGCGAGGATACCGTATTTCCAAAGCTCGGTATCAAGATCCTTCATATATGCGGAAACTCTCGGCTTGATCGAACCGAAATAGTGGTCGTCAAGCTCCTGACCTTTCGGAGGTCTTGCACCGAAAAGAGTTCTGCCGCAGTAGACAAGATCCTTTCTCTTTTCAAATACTTTTTTATCAACAAGGAAATATTCCTGTTCGGGACCGACTGTTGTTGAAACGTGAATGGTTTCGTTATCACCGAAAGCACGGAGAATTCTCAGCGCCTGTGTATTGATACATTCCATTGAACGCAGGAGAGGCGTTTTTTTATCAAGTGCTTCACCGGTGTAGGAACAGAAAGCTGTGGGGATACAAAGTGAGCCGTCCTTGATAAATGCGTAGGAGGTCGGGTCCCATGCTGTATATCCTCTTGCCTCAAATGTAGCACGGATGCCGCCTGAGGGGAAGCTTGAAGCATCAGGTTCACCCTTGATAAGCTCCTTACCGGAAAATTCCATAATAACTCCGCCGCCGGCAGTAGGGGAGATAAAGCTGTCATGCTTTTCCGCAGTAATGCCTGTCATAGGCTGGAACCAATGTGTATAATGTGTTGCGCCGTTTTCAATAGCCCATTCCTTCATAGCGTGGGCAACAACGTTTGCAATATTGATATCGAGGGGATTACCGTCCTCGATTGTCTTTTTGAGTGCCTTATAAGTGCCTTTTGGGAGGTACTTTTTCATAGATTCGTCATTGAATACCGCTTTGCCGAACATTTCAGGTACGTTTACCATAATAACTCTCCATTCATAAGTTGCTTTCATTCTGAACACTTGACAATAATTGAAATAAAAGAAAAAACAGCACAAGACGATCTGAGGATACGGCAAAAAACCGTCCTACAGCGCCTTTGCTGTTGACAAATGAATTATAATACCATTTAAAATGAATGTCAACGACTTTTTATTTATATTCTTGTTTTTCGTTGTTTTATGCATATTTATTTATGGTTGTCAGTTTTTAGTTGTCAGTTATTAAGTGCGATAAAAAACTATCGGCAAAGATCAGCGGTTATGAAAAAGGTCTGAACTAAAGGATTATATTCTCAGCCCCTTAGGATATTTGTTTTTAAGGCGGGAGGAGGAGCATTTGCCGAAGCCAGTTATCATTCCCTCTATAGCAACAGCAGTCCAGCCCTTTTCGTTTTCACAGTCGATCTCCATTCCCGAAAGATACTGCATTACTCTCGGGTCATCAAGTTTTAGGTCAAGCACACGCCGGAGCTTTGACGGGTCTGAGGTAACAAAAAGAGAATGTGCTGGCTCAATGCGGTTGTTTATTATCTCACCGGCATATACTCCGCTTCTGAGGATAAGCATACCGTCCGGAACGGTTATATTTTTCGGGCGCAGATAAACGCAGTTTTTGTAAACTTCAATATCCATATCAGGCGGGGTAATGAAGATATCTTCAAGAAAAGCATCAATAAGCTTTTTTGTGCCTTTCTGAATATTCTGAGGCTTGCTGTGTTTGAATGGCTTTCTCGGTGAATCCCCTTTTTTGCGGAAACGTGCGGCAAAATGACCCTCGCCGCCTTCAAGAGGAGTGATCCTTACGGCATTTCCAAGCCCTGTATCACGTCCGAAATGCCGTCCGATATCATAGGCTTCCATTTCCGGACAGGCTTCAAGAAAACGCTGTACCGTCATCTCATTTTCTTCGGGTGAAAATGTGCAGGTAGAATATACCAGTATCCCGCCTTCCCTCAGAGAAGTTACGGCGGATTTGAGGATCTCAAGCTGACGGTTGGCGCATGAGATAACGTGTTCTCTGCTCCATTCGTTTACAGCGTCATTGTCTTTTCGGAACATTCCTTCTCCCGAACACGGAGCGTCAACAAGCACCTTGTCAAAAGTCCCTTCAAGCTTCGGGCAAAGCTCGTCAGGATATCGAAAGGATACGATCCCGTTTGAAATTCCCATTCTTTCGTGGTTTGACAGAAGAATGTTTGCACGTTTTTTTATAGGCTCATTTGACCATATCAGTCCGCTTCCGCCTAAAAGAGAAGCTATCTGTGCGGATTTTCCTCCGGGTGCGGCGCAAAGGTCAAGTACGAAATCTCCCTTTTGTATTTCAAGCAGCTCCACAGCGGATGAAGCGGAAGGCTCCTGAACATAAAAGCCGCCCGCATGATGAAGGGGAGACGCACCTATCCCTGTTATATCTGACGGTATGTAATATCCGTCAGAATAAAACGGTGATTTTTTCGTTTCAAAGTCAAGCAGAGGAATAAGTTTTTCCGGAGTCGTTTTCAATCGGTTGACGCTTATCCCACGGTAGGGAGGCTCATTAAACGCTTTTATATATTCATCGGTATCATTTCCGAGAACTTTTTTTATTTCATTTAAAAAATCATTTGGTAAAATCATCATATGACCTCATTCGGTATAAATATATCTTTACGGGTAAAACTAAGAACGGGAAAAACAATTCCCATCAATAAAATGCATCGCCGGTAAATCCCGTTATGTTCTTTTTGCACAGCAAAGGATCTGAAAAGACCCCTCGCTGTAAAAGGAGGACAGCGGGGGGATTGATTCTGATTATCGGTTATTGTATATCAGGAGGTTATACCATGAGCAAGAGTAAAAGCAAAAAGAGCACACAGGACTGCTTTAACAGCAGAGCAAATAACTGTGATCACAAGAATGCTGAAAACTGCGATCATAAAAGCTCCGAGAACTGTAAGTGATCTTACGGCATGACCCTGTTAAAAGGTTGTTCCGAAGAACATGAATGCACCGGGCATTAAGGTGCTGAGCTTGTTGATCTGGTAATCGGTTTTAGATTTTGCGGAAATGATCTCGAAATTCTGATCGCAGAATTCCGTCATGAACTGACGGCACATTCCGCAGGGCATACAGTAATTGCTGCCAAGCAGGGGATTGTTTTTTCTTTCTCCTGTGACGCAGATCGCTGTAAATTTTCTGTGACCGCTGCTGACTGCGGCGGCAAATGCACTTCTTTCAGCACAGACGCCAACAGGGAAGGAGCTGTTCTCCACATTTGTACCTGTAAAAACGGTGCCGTCTTCTGTAAGAAGTGCAGCCCCTACATAAAATCCGGAATAGGGCGCATATGCATTCTTCTGCACTTCAAATGCAGCTTCTATAAGTTTATCTCTGTCTAAATCATTCATATTAAATTCCTCCCGACCAGAAATCATCTGCCTGTATATTTGTATTTTTTGCCGCCCTTCATGGGTTTGTAGGCGGTGTGCTTATGATAGCGTTTTCTTCCGAAGGAAAAATCGCCGCCTTTAAGATTAAGTATCAGTATCAGCAGTATCAAAACTACTATTCCGATGACAGACCATATTATAACTCCCATCAGAAATGAGGAATCCCTTTCCTCCGGATACAGATCAAGCTCGGATGAACCCGCAGATGTGGGAATTGGCGTATTGATAAGACCTGCCTGTCCGTCTATGTGGGCAGTCCTTATGGCGGAATTCTGGAGCGCTTTAAGCTTTGATTCATAATCGGGGTCATCGGCAGGAATTATATATTGCAGAGATCTTATTTTCTCAAACGGATCGGCTACAGACAATTCCGATACCTCAGCGCTGTTTTCGGCAGAGTTTTCCGGTTGTGAATATTCCTCATACGGATTGCTTGTTTCGGATGAAGATTCCGAAGATGATTGATCTGAACTGCTTTCATCTGATAGGCTGCTTTCTGCGCTGCTCTCATCCGCTATATATGAATACGAGCTTTCAGAATGAGATGATTCAGAGGGCTGTTCGACCGGGATCTCAGATACCGCAGAGGGTTCTTCGCTTATATCTGTCTGACTTTGCTGTTCCGGCAGTGATGGCTCAGGCTCAGAATATGAAGTATCCACGGATATCTCGATCTCACTTACTTCCTCGGCATTTGCAGAAACAGAAAATGAAAAAGCTATCATTAATAATGCAGCGGCAGAGCAGAGAAGTCGTTTTATTATCATTTGTTTCACCACCATATATATTATGGCAACATTTAAAGAGCGTTTATTCATAGTTGCCATTTAATAATTATGCGCTTATTAATATAAAATAATCAGGATCTCATTATTCATTTATATATTATATCAAAAAATACACTATTCTTAAACTGTACATAACGACAGTTTTTGACAAATATTTATGTAAATTTTTGTTATGATTGACGTATGAGTTCGGCTGCTTCTGTAATCATAAATAAATATGTATTTCTGTCTTTTTATGGTCATTGTTTACAATAAAGGAAATAATATTTTATAGGAGTATACAAAAATAATTTTTTAGTAAAAAATGAATGTTTATATTCACGAATGTGATTTACTTTTTTGGACAGATGTTTTATTATTAATATAGAGACCGTTGACTTGCGGTGAAAATTTACAGGGAGGTATGTGAAGACACTAAACATGGTAAGCCCCGCATTTGCTTTGCAGTGCGGCAGAATACAGGTTGATCCCGGATAAGATGTATATCGTCGGTTCGGAGTTTTGTTTTGCGGATCGTTCAAGCGCACCTGCCCCGTGAAGGCGGTATGAGGGGAACATCCTGTCCGTATCATAAGGTATCTCTGAAAAACTGTTCCGGAGATAAAGGCATTAGTGATAAGAATTGATATCGGCTTTCACAAATACCGGAATTTTCTGAGACAGTTTTCAGATGTTACCAATAAAACATCAGGAAAGAAGGTAAAAAATGAAAATTAAAAACAAGTTTTTCAAAAGAGCGCTGAGCGGCGTTCTTTCCGCAGCATGCGTTTTCTCAGGCACTGCTTTTGCAGGTACTGTTGCCATGACAAACGATGCGCCTATCGAGGCAAAGGCTGCTGCATCAACAGACACACCCCAGTTTTCATGGGATAATGCTACAGTTTATTTTCTGTTGACAGACCGTTTTAAAAATGGCGATACCTCAAATGACGGCGCTTATGATCGTGTCAAGACTGTTGCAGGCGACAGCAGAGCTACATTCCACGGCGGCGACTTCAAGGGTATCACAGATAAGATCAATGACGGCTACTTCAATGACCTCGGTGTAAATGCTATCTGGATGACAGCACCGTATGAGCAGCTCCACGGCTATATCCTTGGCGACGGTTTTGCTCACTATTCATACCACGGTTACTATGTAACAGACTATACTGAGCCTGACGCAGCTTACGGTACAAGACAGGAGTTCCAGACTCTTGTTGATACTGCTCACGAGCACGGCATACGTATAATCATGGATATCGTTATGAACCATGCCGGTTATAACAACATGATCGACATGAACGAGTATAATTACGGTACTCTCCTCGACGGCTGGAAGGCTACTTATGATGCAGGCGATCTTTCCAACTATCATAAGAAGATCGACTATGAAAGCAGCGCAACAGACTGGGGCAGATGGTGGGGCTCTGACTGGGTAAGATCAGGTCTTCCGGGATATACTCCGGGCGGCAATGATGATCAGACCAGAACACTTGAAGGTCTACCTGATTTTAAAACAGAATCATCAAATCAGGTAGGTATTCCTCAGTTCCTTAAGACAAAATGGAAGAAAGAGGGTACTCTCAGCTCAAAAATGTCCAAATATGGTTCATCCAATACAGTAACAGGCTATATCTCAACATGGCTTGCTGAATGGGTAGAAACATACGGTGTTGACGGTTTCCGCTGCGATACCGCTAAGCACGTAGAATATGCTTCATGGAACAAGCTCAAGCAGGCTGGCGTTGCTGCTCTTAAGAAGTGGAGACAGAACAACCCCGGCAAGGCAGGCGCAGACTGGACAGACGATTTCTGGATGACAGGCGAATGCTGGGGACACGGCAGCAATAAGGACGGTTACTATACCGAGGGCGGCTTTGACTCAATGATCAACTTCGAGACTCAGGGCGGCGGACTTCTTGCAGCTGGCAATGTAGCAAACGTGTATGACGGCTATGCAGGCAAGATCAACAGCGATTCAAGCTTCAATCTTCTTTCCTATATCTCCTCGCATGATACCGTACTTGCAAGAGGCGATCAGTACTATCTCGGAAGCGCACTCCTTATGCTTCCCGGCGGTGTACAGATCTACTACGGTGATGAGACTTGCAGACCCCTCGTTCCCGGTGTTGCTGTATCAGGTGACGGTCATGCCGTAAGAAGCGACATGAACTGGGACAGCATGGATAAGAATGTTCTTGCTCACTGGCAGAAGGTCGGTACGTTCCGTAACAACCACCTTGCAGTAGGCGCAGGTCAGAATGTAAAGCTTTCAGCTTCCGCAGGTATTGCATTCGGCAGAACATACAGCAAGAACGGTACAACAGATAAGATCATCGGCGTTATCAATGCCGGCTCAAATGTTGATGTTTCCATAGACGTTGGCGATGTATTCGCAAACGGCACACAGCTGCACAACTACTATGATGATTCCTACGCAGTAGTATCAGGCGGCAAGGTAACATTCAACTGCGGCGCTCACGGCACTATTCTTATAGAGATTCCCTCAGGTCCGAGAGGCGTTGTAAAGGTTACACATATCGACAAGGATACCAACAAGACTATCAAGGAAGAATCTCTCTCCGGCGGTATCGGCGAAAGCTATCAGACATCCGCTCTTTCAATGGACGGCTACAAGGTAGCAAGCACAACAGGTAAGACATCAGGTACATTTACAGAAGCTGAAATAGATGTAACCTACTACTATACATTCGATTCAGCTAACTATGGTTTTGTTGTAACAAAGTATGTTGACGAAGCAGGCGCAGAGATCGCTGAATCCGTAACAGAAACAAAGAAGGTAGGCACGACCTACTCAACAACTCCCGCTAATATCAAGAATTATGAGGTTGACGTTACACCTACCAATGCAACCGGTACTGTTAAGACAGGCACAACAACGGTTACATATAAGTATAAGTATGTAGAACCGGATAACCTTATCGTTCACTACTATCAGGCTTCAAGCTGGCCGGCAATGTATATCTATGCTTATGACGAGTCATCAGGCACAGCTAAGCGGTATACAGGCGCATGGCCCGGATCTAAAATGACAAGCGACGGCAATAACTGGTATTCATACTCTGTTGATGATGTTGAGTCTGCTCAGGTCATCTTCAACTCAGGTTCAGACGCAAACAAGGATCCTTCCGGCAGCCTTGCTCCCGGCTATGAGGCAACAGGCGAAGTATGGATCAAGGATGCAAAGGTATATCCGACAGGTAAGGTAAGCGTTAAGTATACAGGCTCTGACGGAAAGGTTCTCGGCAGCGAGATCATCAAGGGCATGGCTGACGGTACTAATACCTACACAACAACAGCTAAGACATTTGACGGCTATGAGCTTACTTCAACTCCTACAAATGCAACAGGCAAATTTGTTGAAGGCACAACAACAGTAAACTATGTTTATAAGTCAACAGTTGAAGAAGTACTGCCCACAGGCATTACTCTCAGCAAGACAAGTCTGAGCATTGCAAAGGGCAAATCTGCTGCTCTTACAGCAACAGTTGCTCCTTCAAACGCAACAGACAAGTCCGTAACATGGTCATCAAGCAACACAGCAGTAGCTACTGTTTCAAACGGTACTGTAAAGGGCGTTAAGGCAGGTACTGCTACTATCACAGCAAAGACATCCAACGGCAAGACCGCTACATGTAAGGTAACAGTTACAGATGTAACTGCACTTGCAAACAATTCAACCGTAAGTGCAGATCTTGTTAATATAAATACAAAGGTCACTATTACAGGTAAGGCTTCCGGCGGTACATCACCGTACACCTATGCATTCTATTATAAGAAGTCATCCGCAACATCATGGACAACTATCGGTACTGCTTTCGGCACAGCTACAACAGGCTCGTTTACTCCGAAAACCGAGGATATCTATGATGTAAAGGTAGTTGTAAAGGACAGCACAGGCGCAACCGCAACATGGACAAGCTCTGTTGAGGTTATGAACATGGGCGAAGATCCTGAAGCACTTGCAAACAATTCTACGATCAGTGCAACATCAGTTTCACCTAACACTGCTGTGAAGATCACAGGTAAGGCTTCCGGCGGTACATCACCCTATACCTATGCGTTCTATTATAAGCTTTCTTCTGATACTTCATGGAAGACAATAGGAACAGCTTTCGGCACAGCTACAACAGGCACATTCACACCTACAACAGCAGGTACTTATGAGGCTAAGGCAGTAGTTAAGGACAGCGCAAGCAAAACAGCAGTACAGTCCTTCACCGTAGTCGTGAAGACATCCAATGAACTTCAGAATACCTCTACGATCAGCTCCAAGTCAGTTGCAGCTTGTGACGCAGTAAAGATGACAGGTAAGGCAACAGGCGGCGCAGGCTCCTACAAGTATGCATTCTACTTCAAGAAGTCCACAGAGTCTGCTTATACACTTATCGGTCAGGCTTACGGAACAGCTACATCTGCTACATTCTATCCGTCCGAAGCAGGCACATACAATGCGCTTGTAAGAGTTAAGGACGCTAAGGGCAAGGTAAGCAAGCTTGGCTTTACAGTTAAGGTCGCAGCTGCTACAACAACTCTCAAGAACAACTCTACTATTAACAACACCACTGTTTCACTCGGAAATGCTGTTAAGATCACGGGTGTTGCAACAGGCGGAAAAGCAAGCTACACCTATGCATTCTCATTCAAGAGATCCAAGAACGTTATCTGGAAGACTCTCGGAACAGAATGGGGTACAGCAAGCACAGCTAAGGTGGTTCCGACTTCCGCAGGTTATTATGATTTCAGAGTAATGATCAAGGACAGCGAAGGAAAGGTTGCTACAAAGCAATTTAAGGTAACAGTAAAGGAAGCCGGTCTGAAGAATACTTCAAAGATCAGCTCCGAGGCAGTTGACGTTAATACTGCAGTTAAGATCACAGGCTCAGCATCAGGCGGTACATCACCGTACACCTATGCATTCTATTACAAGAAGTCTGATTCATCCTCATGGACAACCATCGGTACTGCATTCGGCACTGCTACATCTGCTACATTCACCCCCAAGACATCTGCTGCTTATGATATCAAGGCTGTTGTAAAGGACAGCGCAGGCAAGACTGCTACAGCTTCCTTTACGGTAGTTGCTTTCTGATATCCGTTGTCTATATAAATTGTATAGAATAATTAAAGCTCTCTCTGCGGCTTCGGCTGCGGAGAGAGTTTTTAATTATCAAGGGTTACAAAATTTTAAGAAAAAATATGCTAAAAACGGCAAAATGATTGTTGACATAAATAAGCAGTATTAGTATAATAATATAGTATTATGAAAATTATGGATATGGGAGTATATCTGGAGGAAAATGATGAGTATGATGAAAAAAATAACAGCAGCCATTCTTTCGGCTGCGATGTTAAGCTCAATGGTTGTAATGTCAGCCTGCGGCGATAATAAAGAAAACGAGGATGAAAAGTCAAAAACAGAATCCTCATCAGCGAAAAATGAAGTTCAGTTCAGTCAGGAGCCTTCTGAAGTACCCGAGGATATCAGTGCTATTTCCGCAAAGCCCGATCTTACTAAGGATCAGCTGAATTCGATTAATGATTTTGTTTCACAGTATAAAAAGATACCGAAAATAACTCTTCAGGGAGATAAGATCGAAGCTCTTACAATTGCGAAGGATCAGAAGGTCAGCTTTGTAGCTGATAATTCAAACTATGTATTTACAAGTCTTGTGCGGGATCAGTTTCTGACCGCCGGCAAGATAGTTGGTCTTACCGATATAGTATCAGATGAATCAGATGGTACGGCTGCATTTTATAATTCAGCAATTGAAAAAGCTACAAAGAGTAAGGATACGGATCTTGTACTTCTTTACGGTGATATAAATAAGGATCCGCTTGCAACATCAATTGAAACAGCTCAGGCAAACGGTATCAAGATCCTTTCCGGCGGATATGTCGGAAGAGATATGAAGGATCACTATGTTGATTATACTATTCCTATAGATTATAACCTTGCAGGAAAGCTTCTTGCCGACTGGGCTATCAGCAGCAATAAGGGTAAGGTAAATGCTCTTGCTCTGAATAATTCTGATTCAATGGTATCTACCTCTATATATAAAGGCTTTACCGAAGAATTTATGACCTATGTTACAGAGGGCTATTGTTCTGTACTAAGCGGTGCTTCAATTGAGATCGGCAATGGTCTTTCTACAAAGATCAAACAGGCTCTTGAGAAAGACAGGAATCTTAATTATATTGTTGTACTTGATGAAAACATGATATCAGATGCCGTTAATGCAGTTGAACAGACAGGTAAGAAGATCAGCATTATTGCTACCGGCGGCAGCTCGGGTGCATTCACAGCCTGCGAACAGGAAAAGATAGATATGCTTGTTGCTCAGAGCTATGAATGGACAGCATATGCAATGATGGATTATGTTCTAAGAGTTCTCGGAAAGAAATCCTTGCCGGAAGTTCAGACTGTTCCTGTAAGAGTTGTAGATAAGGATATTATTCAGAATGAAATGAGTAATACCGAATATACTGAGATCAAGGGCTTTGACGAGATATGCTTCGGTTCCAATTTCATTACGGATTACAGGAAAAAGTGGAGCATCGAGTTAGATACCGATTCTGAGTCAAGTCAGGATAATAATGATTATGATTCCAACGATTACGATGACAGCGAAAATAACGACTATGAAGAAGAAAACTATTATGAATGATCGTGTATTTTCAGGTGTACGGAATACAAAGCGCTCGTTTTCACGAAAGAAAACGGGCGCTTTTTTTGGAAATGTATACATGATCGTTTGCAGGAATCATGATAAGGTTCTCTTTAGTGCATTTCTACAAAAGTAATAATAAAGTGTTTTCTAAGAAAACAATTTTTACAAATTGCTGAAAGCTTATTGACATTTTTGTTTATTATGTAATATAATTTATTAGAGAAGTATGAACGGAAAGTATATTATTCTGTTATTATATAAAATTTATTGATCGTTCTTTTCAAAGGACAGATAAGGAGGATATTTATGAAGATTTGTGCGTCTTGCGGAGCATCACTTCCTGATGGAGCTGCATTCTGTATAAGCTGCGGTTCAAAGGAATTTACCAATCCGGTAATGCCGGATCTGAATGCGCCCGAGGAAGAAAAACCAAAGATAGAGTATGACCAGTACGGACGTCCTATCGGTCAGCAGTATCAGCAGCCTGAGTATGAACAGCCGCATTTTGCTGTCGGATTTGAAGACCCGTATAAGCAGCGGTATAGCGACAGTATAGATCATCCTCAGTTTCTTGATGGATATCAGCAGCAGGGTTATGGCAGTCAGCAGTCATCATATGGTTCTTCCCAGTACATAGAAGGTTATCAGCCGCAGTATCAGCAGCCGGCTTATGACGAGCAGTATCAGCAGCCTGCCTATGATGAGCAGTATGACG
>DEHG01000013.1:43184-43341 GCA_002351795.1 Ruminococcaceae bacterium UBA2806
TATGACGAGCAGTATGATGAGCAGTATGACGGGCAATATGATGAGCAGTATGACGAACAGTATGAACAGGGATATGAACAGCCTGTTTATGATGAATCTCAGTATGCTCAACCCGCACCACAGCCGCAATACTTTCAGCCAGCGCCGCAGCCGCAGT
>DEHG01000053.1:0-18082 GCA_002351795.1 Ruminococcaceae bacterium UBA2806
CCGATAAGCGCCGCACAAAGCGACACTGCCAACACCTTTTTTAATATTCTTTTCACAAAATAACCTCCGATCTCTCATTTTAATAACTTATAAACTTGCCGGAATAATAGAACACAATTATTCTAAAATAATTATAGAACAGTTCTGTTCTATTGTCAATATAAATGAGAAAGTATATTGTAAAATCTGACTAAATAAACAATCGGAGGGATTTTAAATTGTATGTATTGCCGAGAATCAGAGAAGTAAGAAAAGAAAAAGGCATCTCACAAACAAAGATAGCAAAAAAAATCGGAATGGAGCAGACTCAGTACAGCAGATATGAAAGAGGTGAAAACGAGATAAAGGTAAACGTACTGATAGAAATTTGTAAGGCGCTGAATGTTTCCTCCGATTATATCCTCGGACTCTCGGATAATCCCATCGCAAAATGGAATAAAAATACCCTGCTGGATATTAACATGATTACAGATATGGATATTCACTGAACAAACAGGTATTTTTTATTCATCGCAATTGATTCAATGACAGGGTTGAAAAATCAGACGGAATGGAGTATAATGTGTATGTATCTGAAAAAACGGAGATGGATCTATGAAAAAGTTTTTTACAATACTCATATGCAAATTCCTGAGGTTTATCGGCGGTCTTGTCGGAAAAGGAAGCTCCCTTCCGGGACAGGTCGCACTTAAAATGTGCCCCGATATTCTCAGCCGTGTGGAGCTTCCCGAATATATCATTGCCGTAACGGGCAGCAACGGAAAAACATCCACCGTTGAGATGATAGCCCATATCCTTACGGAAAACGGAAAGACCGTTGCATGGAACAAGGAAGGCTCCAACCAGATAGAGGGCGTTACCACTCTTGTTCTTGGCAACTCCTCACTCGGCGGCAAGGTCAAAAAGGATATTCTTCTTATCGAAAGCGATGAGAGATTTGCAAAATATACATTCAAATATATCAAGCCCACCCATTATGTCATTACAAACCTTTATCGTGACCAGCTTACAAGAAACGGTCATCCTGAATGGGTATTCGATGCGCTGAAGGACAGCATATATCCCGAGACCCAGCTTATCCTTAATGCGGACGATCCTCTTGTTTCCCTTTTCGGAGAAGGAAGGGATGTAATATGGTTCGGCGCTGACAAGCTTTCCTCCGATACAAAGGAGCTTGACAGTGTATACAACGACGGCGCATACTGTCCGAAATGCAAGTCCCCCATGACATATACAACCCACCATTATAATCATATCGGTCATTATGAATGTACAAGCTGCGGATACAAAAGGCATGACACTAAATATACCATTACCTCCGTTGACCTTGATGAGGGTGAAATGGTAATTGACGGCAGCAATAAGATAACTCTTGCCTTGCGTTCGCTTTATAATATATATAATATCCTCGCAGCCTATACGGTCGCTTCTATCGTCGGAATTGACGGTAAGAAGATAGCTTCCGATATGAGCGATTATGTTATGAAAAACGGCAGAGTCATTACCTTTGAAATAGGCAGCAGACAGGGCACAATGCTTACATCAAAGCATGAAAACAGCATTTCCTATGACCAGTCGATACGTCTTGCCTGCGCTGAAAAGAACGGCTGCGACGTTATGTTCATAGTTGACGCTGTAAGCAGAAAGTATTTTACAAGCGATGTTTCATGGCTTTGGGATATTGATTTTGAAATGCTGAAAAGTGAAAATGTCCATGAGATAATTCTTTCGGGTACATATTACAATGATCTTGCGGTAAGATTTGAGCATACAGATATCCCGGAGGATAAAATAAAAATAATCCCCGAAATAGAAAAAGCCTGTCACTATCTTGACAGTGACAGGAAGGAATACATTTACGTTATAACCTGTTTCTCGGATAAGGGCAAGTTCCTTGCGCTTTTATAAAGGAGGACGCTGATGAAATTATTGCATTTATATCATGATATTATGAATTTATACGGCGATTATGCAAACATTGTCGCAATGGAAAGTCTGCTGAAAAAAAGCGGTCATGATGTTGAAGTCTGCAAGCGTTCCCTTGGAGATGATGTAAAGCTTTCCGACTATGACTTTATATACATCGGTTCGGGGACTGAGCGCAATCAGAAGGTCGTTCTGAAGGATATAATGCGTTTTGGCGACGACCTCAGAAAATGCATTGACAGCGGAAAAGTCATTCTCATGACGGGCAATTCCTTTGAAATGCTTGGCAAGTCCGTGACCGACAGCAGCGGAAAGGCTTTTGAAGGTCTTGGGATTTTTACCTTTACGGCTGTTGAGCAGAATAAAACAAGGCAGACAGGCGACGCAATTTTCACTATGGAAGGCTCGGATAAAAAGCTTGTGGGCTTTATCAATAAGTGCAGCAGCATAAGCGGTATAGAAGCCCCGCTTTTTGGCGTCGAGATGGGTCTGCCCGATAACGATAATGTCAGCACAGAGGGGATAAGAAAGAATAATTTCTTCGGTACTCACCTCACAGGTCCCGTTCTTATGAAAAATCCTTATTTCCTCATATATATGGCGTCCCTCATTCCGGGCGCTGACAGCAGTCGTTTTTCCGCTGATCTTCTGCCGCATGAAACAGCCGGATATGAGGTAACTCTTTCCGAGCTGACAAAGAGAATAGGAGAAAAAATATAAAGCAAAACATTCCAAAAATGTTAAGGCTCCCCGAACCGTATCGGCTTGGGGAGCCTGGTTTTTTATTTATACTTTCGTGGATCAGATATCAGTTACTCTGTACGCAAAGCTTTTACGGGATCCTGTTTTGCGGCCTTCTTCGCCGGGATAAAGCCTCCTACAAGAGTCAGCACTATACTCAGCACTATCAGTATTAATCCCTGCATAACAGGCAGTGAAGCGTTTATATCGTTTGTTTCCGCAAGCTGGTGTATTATCTCGTTTGCGGGAATTATTATCAGCACTGTAATGACAATACCTATTATTCCCGACAACAGACCGATAATGAACGTCTCCGCATTGAATACCTGTGAGATATTCTTTTTCGATGCGCCTATCGCACGAAGTATGCCTATCTCCTTTGTACGCTCAAGTACGGAAATATATGTGATAATTCCTATCATTATCGAGGATACTATAAGCGAAACAGCAACAAAGGCTATAAGAACATATGATATTACATCGACAATTGTCGTAATAGATGATAGAAGCAGACCTATATAATCCGTATAAACGATCTTATCAGCCTCATCGACCTTTGAATTATACTTCTCTATACATTCGGATACCTTGTCCTTATCTTCAAATGTATCAACATAGATAGAAATTGAATCGGGCGCATCAAAGCTTGCAATTCCGAATGCAGACAGATTATCCTCATAATTGCCGGGAGAAATATAACCGTCATACATTTTCAGAAGCATCTGATCGCTGGCATTCTCTAAAAACTTATCAAAGGTCTGTGCAAGCTCTGTTTCATCCATATCTCCCATCTTGCCTGCAACAGAAATTCCGCTTGAAGAAAACATTGCCATCATAGACTTCAGCATCTTTGCCTTTTCGCTGATACCCATATCATTGAAATAGCTTAATACATCATCTATTTTATCATGTCTGTTTTTAGGCTCAAATGCCATTCCGTTGAGAACACTTCTGTCCTCGCTTGCCATCTGTGCTTTTACGATATCACTGTTTTCTGCATATTCAATAAGATATTCTGTAAGCGCCTTGGTATAACCGATATTAGTCTTGATTATTTTAACATCAGTGTTCTTCTTGGGACGAATAACACCAGTAAGCTTCAAGTGTATAGCCTTGTCCTTTACTACATCTGACAATTCTTCCCTGTCGGTTATCTTTGAATAAAGACCATTCTTTCCCTTTTCATATGTGTCGCTTGCGGGAAGAATAAGTATCTCTTTCTTACAGATATCACTGTAGCTCCATCTTTTGGTATCAATGGTGATCTTTTCACCGTTTGATATCTTACGCATCATTTTCTTATAATCTTCTGACGGAAGCAGACCCATTTCATACAAGGTAATAAGCGAGATCTCGTTATTCTCATTCATAACAAGAATAGCTTCATCATATGCCGCCGGATACTTTCCGTATACAAGCTCATAATTATTCTGTATTGCACTGCTGACCATTCCGCCGCCGTTTCCCGCAAGAAGCTCTGATAGATTGTTTTTCATCATCTTTGATGACATTGTTGCAGAAAGCGCACTGAATCCTGTTGCGCCCGAGGCGGATGCACCGTAGACCTGTGAAGCGTCAACACCAACAGAAGCCGCCATTTCATCATTAAGCGTACTGCCGTCAAGACTTACAAGAACATCATCCGGGTCAAAGCTGTAAGCTGAAAACTTTGTTGAATATGAATACACAATACCGTTTTCACCTATATATTTATTGATCGCATTTTTTTTATTGTCAAGATATTTCTTGAACTTCGTCAGATTATTTTCGGTAATGCTTGATGTGAAATCAGAAAAGCTTTCAAGACGCTTTCCGTTTGAATATACGGCATCGGTTTTATGATCTATCTCATCCCCGTTGTCCTGACTCATTGACGACATAAGCGAACTCAGATCAATGCTCTGTGCGTCTATTGTAATAGGATATGAGGACATTGCATCCTTCTGGATATCGGCAATATAATTATTTACGCCGTTGCTTATAGAGAGTATCAGCGCAATTCCTATAATTCCTATCGAGCCTGCAAAGGATGTAAGGATAGTCCTGCCCTTCTTTGTTCTGAGGTTATTGAAGCTCAGCGACAGGGATGTCAGAAACGACATTGAGGTCTTCCTCATTTTCTTATGCTCCGGCTCTTTTTCCTCAGATTTCTCCGGTGTGAACGGATTGCTGTCAGAGATTATCTTTCCGTCCTTCAGTTTTACTATTCTTGTGGAATATTCCTCGGCAAGCTCCGGGTTATGCGTTACCATAATTACAAGCCTGTCCTTAGCGACCTCCTTGAGCATATCCATGACCTGTACGCTTGTATCACTGTCAAGCGCACCCGTAGGCTCATCCGCAAGCAGTATATCCGGATCATTGACAAGCGCTCTTGCAATTGCAACACGCTGCATCTGACCGCCGGAAAGCTGATTCGGTCTTTTATGTTTATGATCTTTAAGTCCGACCTTTTCAAGCGCATCTATTGCCCTTTGCCGTCTTTCTGATTTTGATATGCCCGATATGGTAAGGGCAAGCTCCACATTTGCAAGAACAGACTGATGCGGTATCAGATTATAGCTCTGGAAAACAAAACCTATTGTATGATTGCGGTATGCATCCCAATCCCTGTCCTTATACTTTTTTGTTGAAATATCATTAATGATAAGATCGCCGCTGTCGTAACGGTCAAGACCTCCGATAATATTCAGCAGCGTAGTTTTACCCGATCCGCTCGGCCCGAGTATGGCGACAAATTCATTATCCCTGAAACTCAGACTCACATCATCAAGCGCAGTCTGAATAAGGTCGCCTGTAACATATTCCTTTTTGATATTCTTTACCTGTAGCATATATCCTCCCCTGATATTGTCATTTTTTCCTTTTCCCTTATCTTTATCGGGACAGCGAATACGCTGTCCCGTGATAATGCTTATTGTGAATTCTGTGATGACTCTGCTGTTGATGATTCAGCCGACGACGCTTCCGAAAGAGTTACCTTGTCCGCCACGGAAACAACGACAGGATACGGGTCATCATTCAGCCAGTACGGCCAGCACTGATCCATTTGTGCGCTGATAACAATTTCCGCATTTTTAGTAACGCTTCCTCCTGAATTGATATCGCTTACATCAACATATGCCGTAAGATCAGAATCCGTCATTTTTTCAAGCTGTGACTTGTCCCCGACAATAGTTACAGTTACAGATTTACTGTGAATGGTAACATATTTTCCTTCCGGAACATTCAAAGCCCGTAATTTTTTGACTGTAAAATTCTTTGATGTCATATTCCCGGTATTAAAGCTGACCGTAACGCTTGAAGTGTCCCCTATTGTCTTTATTCCGGACGGTATTACAAGATCTACGGTAATTGAACTTGTATCCGGGCTGACTCTTGAAAGATCTATATCCTTTGTTGAAATGCTGTCTATATCGATCGTATCATCGTCAGGCGCAGCTATCTCGATAGTCTGCGGCGATATCGTTATAAGACCACCATCAGTATTCAGTGTTAACGGCGCATTGATAAATTTCGGGACGACATTAAGCGGCTTGACCTTCATTACAGGTATTTTTATATTTACCGCCTGGATATCCGCTTCAATATATTTCCTTTCAAAATAATCGCTGTCGATCTCCTTATCATTGCTGTCATAGAATTTCAGCTGAGCTTCCACATTCTGCGTTTCAGTAAGCTCCTTACCAAATGTATACACTGCCTTTGCAGAAGATATCTTCTGCAGGATCGTCTGCGCTCCCTTTACAGTCACTGTTTTCTGAGAAAGAGTGACTGTTCCCATATGATAGTTTTCCCCGACGGTGGCGT
The DNA here is from genome assembly GCA_002351795.1 of Ruminococcaceae bacterium UBA2806. Taxonomy (GTDB): domain Bacteria; phylum Bacillota; class Clostridia; order Oscillospirales; family Acutalibacteraceae; genus UBA1213. The sequence goes on from DEHG01000053.1 coordinate 6,478, forward strand.
CTGTTTTTGATTCTATGGGTATTTCTATAGCGTCTTCTCTGTCAACAAAAACATTTACTTCATCAGGATCAAGAGAATTTGCCTGTATGGAATAATCATTTGCAAGACTTGCTTTTTTTGCAGTCAGCTTGAATTTTCCCTGAACTGCGCTTTCAAGTCCCGTAAAATCATCTCCAAAAGTTACCTCTATATCATCCTTTGTAAGATTCCTCAGAATAATGGCATTGCCGCTTACACGGACAGATGTCTTTGTCTTATCCATATAAAAGACTTTAAGCTCATTTCCAAGCTCCGGGATACTTATGGGTATATCCTTGATGACCGCATAGGTCGTATCATCCATATTCCCCGGAAGCGCTACCCAGATTATAAAGGCAAGTATCACGGAGAACAACATAACGAACCTGTCGTTATAAAAAAGCTTGCTGAAGTTGAATTTATTTCCCTTCATTGTTCTTCCCCTTTATAAGACCATTTATAACAGGCACACGCTCGATCTTTTCATGCTCCTTAGGAATAAGATCCTCTTCAAGTGCCATACTGAGCGTTTCTCTTGTATAGTTTCTTGTAATGATCCCGTTTTTGGCAATGGATATAGTTCCCGTTTCCTCCGAAACGATAACTATAACGGCATCACTGTTTTCACTGATACCGAGAGCCGCCCTGTGTCTTGTTCCGAGATCCGTACTGATATCATTATTCTTTGTAAGCGGAAGGATACAGCCTGCCGCATGGACCTTTCCGCTGCGTATTATCATTGCTCCGTCATGAAGCGGCGCCTTATTGAAAAAGATATTGCCTATCATTTCCTCACTGGGAACGGCGTCCACAACCGTACCTGTATCTATTATCTCTCCAAGCTTTGTCTGTCTTTCAAATACTATAAGCGCACCGGTTTTTGATTTCTGGAATTTGTTAGCGACCTCGACAACGCAGTTTATGCACTTGCGAACACGCTTTATCTGTTCTTCCTCCATACTTACGGCGGCAAGACCTGACCAGTATTTACCGATCTTACTTCGTCCTATATGTTCAAGCGCACTTCTCAGCTCCGGCTGGAATACTATCAGCACCGCAAGCACCGAAAACTGGAAGAATGAAACGAACAGGGTATTCAGCATTTTAAGACTGAATACTGTAGATACAGCATATGCAACAAGAAGTATAAGAATACCCTTTACAAGCTGTTCAGCCCTTGTTTCTCTCATGATCTTAATAAGGCTGTATATTAAAAATGAAACTATAACGATATCAAGAACATCAGTCACCTTGAACGACTGCATTGTAATTATGAAATTGTTATACTGTTCAACGATCTGATCCCACAAACTATTACCCCCCGGGCAAATCATCTCAGGCATTAATCAAATAATTGCCCATATATATTTTACCATATCATTTCAGTAATTCAACAATTATTTAATAATTTTTTTAACTTTTTTTACTGCAGGATCAGACAAAGCCCTGTACCTGATAAAAATCTTCATTTTTTCCTTCTGCACGGATAACAAATACCTCTCTGTCGCCCAATATTCCGGCAAGCTTACCGATACAGGCGCTTCCGAGTCCCATATTCCTGTATTCAGGCAAGGTACACACCGCCCCTATCACCGCCGATGTACTGCTCAGCGAAACAGTCATTGCAAATGAAACTGCCCTGCCGCAAAGCTCAGCCATACAGAAATATGCTGTTTTATGTCTTACCCTGTGAGATAATTCAAGCAGCAGATCACCGTATTCCGGCACTGCAAAATCCTCGTTCCGACATTCATTCATCAGACTGTAAATATCCTTATAGTTGCCGCAGTAATTCTCCGACATAATAAACTCTGCATCCTTGCAAACTGTCTTTTTATTCAGCATATCCCTGTTTTCAAGGCGCATTACTATCCCTGCCGGACAGTATGAAAGCAGCGGGATATTGCCTTCAATATGCATATACCCCGCCGTATTTATAAAATCCTCAATTTCTCCGGTATCCGCATCCGGCAAAGCATAAAACGTAATATTTCCGCTGTATTTTGCGAGCGCCGCCGCAGGTCTGCCGTCAATTATCTGCACCCAGAAATCGGCAAGACCCTCATAGCTGCCGTAGCTGTCATACAGGCAGGCTATACGGCAGGACATAGGCTGTGCAGCAGAGCAAAGCTTCAGAAATGAGCTGCGCAATTCATCATTTATCAGACTTATCACTGTTCACATATCCTCTTTGCAAGCTCCCTGACAAGATCACCGACTGCCTTTGCATCGTCTGTGCTTATAAGTCCCGCATTTGCATGAAGGTATCTGCACGGTACCGAAACTGCGATAGTCCTTACCCCGCCACGGCTTTTATGTATAGAGCCTGCATCATTTCCGCCTGCGATTTTTGTCTTTGTCTGGGCAGGTATTCCAAGCTCCTTTGAAATATCCATTGCGAGCCTGAAATACTCCTTGTCATAAATAGAAGCACGATCCATGAATGATACTACTGCGCCTTTTCCTACGCAGCATACCTTTTTCTCGTTTTCACTTCCGGGCATATCGGCGGCAGTCGTTGCTTCAATCACAATGGCGCTGTCAGGCGCTGCGGTAAAGGCAGCCGCAGCCGAGCCTCTCAGTCCGACCTCCTCCTGAACACAGAAAACAAAGGTCATATCATACGGCAGCTGTGAACGTATCATTTCAATAAGAACAAGACAGCCGAAACGGTCGTCAATAGCCTTGCTGATTATCCTGCCGTTTTTATTTTCATATATGCTGTCAAAAACAACGCTGTCACCAGGGCGGACATATTTCAGAGCCTCTTGTCTGCTTTCGGCTCCTATATCAATTGTAAGGGTATCGGGCGAAGGATTTTTCCCCTTTTCGTCAGCCTTGAGCATATGAACGGGCTTGCAGCAGACTACTCCCGGAAGCTTATCCTTGCCGACAAGCACCTGTTTTGCAAATACGGCGCTGTCATTTATTCCGCCGACACACGCAAATTTCAGCAAGCCGTCGGGTAAAATATCAGTAACGATAAAACCGACCTCGTCCATATGCGCCGAAAGCATGAGCTTTGTTTTTGCACGCTTTTTTCCCTTTTTGAATACAATGATATTTCCGGGATTATCAACGATTATCTTATCTGCATGATCTCTGATCTCCGAAAGGATAAGCTCCCTTACCTCTCCCTCATCTCCGGAAATGCCTGATGCAGTACATAGTTTTTTCAGCAGCTTATGATCCGTCATTTTTCGGCACCTCCGATGATATATTCTGCGATCACCCTTGCGGTATCCTCAATATCCTTAATACTGACAGTTTCCGTCTGAGTATGCATATTCTTATCCGGTACGGATATGACAGCACACAGTATGCCGCCCCTTGTCACTGAGATACCGTCCGCATTCGTGCCTGTCATACCTCCGTCAACCTCAAGCGCATATGTTATACCGAGTTTATCCGCCGTATTCATAAGTCTGTCCGTAAGCCTTCTTGACAATACCGGCGCAATGCTTATAATAGGGCCTTTTCCCATCTCTCCGCTCTGACCAGACGGAACGCCTTCCTGCTTTGCAAATCCTGTATCAACAACTATTGCTTCATCAGGTTCAAGCAGAAATGCAGCTGTACTCGCACCGCTTTCATTTGTTTCCTCCTGAGAAGAAAATACCAATGACAGCTTTATATTATCGAGCTTTCCTGAAACAAGCTCTGCTGCTTTTATTATTACCGCACAGCCTGCCCTGTTATCAAGCGCAGATACAGCGACCTTATCATTGAGCAGCTCCCTGAAAAAGCTTTTTACAACAGCCGTATCGCCCTGAGAAACAAGCTTTCTGAGCTTGCTGTCACTAAGACCGGTATCTATCCGTATATCATCACGGGTCATTCCCTTTTCCTTATCGACAAGGTGAGGGGGCAGTGTCGCTATAACGCCCGTAACGTTTTCCTTTCCCTGAATAGTAACCACCGTTCCCGGAAGCGCTCTCAGATCCATGCCGCCGACAGGCTCCGCATTTACAAATCCGTTCTCACCTATATATGTGACAATAAGACCTATCCTGTCTATATGGGCGTCAAGCATAATATGTCTGTCAGCATCCTTATTGCCAGCAGTTACAACAATCGTTCCTGTAGGAAGCTGTTTTATATCCTTGGAAAAGCCCTCTGTAAGCTCTTTTATAATATCATACATCTCTTCTTCTCTGCCTGAAACACCTGTTTCTTCACAGAGGATCCTGAGCATCTTTTTTGTATTCACCTTATCACCGTCTTCCAACTTCCACTATTTTAATTACAGGCTGTTTACTATCTTCTTGAAATGCAGACCCTTCTCCGCAAAATTCTTGTACATATCAAAGCTTGCGCTTGCGGGAGACATGGATACGATATCGCCCTGTACAGCATTTTCTCTTGCGGCAGCAACAGCCTCTTCCATATTATTCACACGGATAATGACAGGATTGCCCTCACTGTAGCCCGGAGCAGCCTTTGTTGCTGCTTCGATCTTATCGGCAGTAGCGCCGAAAAGAATAAGCGTCTTTACCTTTTCCGGAACGACCTTTCCCATTTCGTCATAGGGTATCTTCTTATCATAGCCGCCGGAAATGAGTATTATCTTCTGTTCAAAAAGTGAAAGCATACCCTTTACGGTTCTTGTAGGGCTTGTTCCTATAGCGTCATTATAGTATCTTACGCCGTCAAGCACACGGACAAGCTCCGCCCTGTGTTCAACACCGCCGAAATTCTCTGCGACATTCTTTATCGTCTCTGCGTCTGCCATGCCCCATACCGCGCTGATGGCTGCAAGATAATTTTCAATATTATGAAGTCCCGGTATCTTTATATCGGCAGCCTTCATTATCTGCGTTTTCCTGTCATATTCATTCATGACGATCATTCCGTCATCGGAAAGATATGCGCCGTTTGCGACCTCGCTGCGGCGTGAGAAAAGATACATTCTTCCCCTTACTATATCCTTAAAAGAATATGAGATATCATTGTCAAGATTAAGCACTGCTCTGCCGAAAGCATTCTGATGAAGAACAATATTTTTCTTTGAATCAATATATTCCTGCATATCCTTATGGATATCGAGGTGATTGGGTGCAAGGTTCGTCACTACGGCGATATCCGGGCTTTTTCTCATGGATATAAGCTGGAAGCTGGAAAGCTCGACAACGGCTACATCTTCCGGCTTTATTTCTTCTATATCCGGGAGCAGCGGTCTGCCGATATTACCGCCGAGATGCACTGTATAGCCCTGAGCCTTCAATATCTCGGAAATTATTGTTGTGGTCGTTGTTTTTCCGTCGCTGCCCGTAACTGCGATTATCTTACAAGGGCAAAGGTCGAAAAATACCTCCATTTCGCTTGTAACGACAATGCCCCTGTTTCTTGCGTCATTCAGCTCGTCCATATAGAATCTCATTCCCGGTGTACGGAATATAATGTCAGCATCAAGGTCCTTGAGATAGTTTTCACCGAGTCTGAGCTTTGCGCCGTACTCCTCGGCAAGCTGTGCATTTTCTCCGAGAGCCTCTCTTTCACGCTTATCACACGCTGTTACATTTGCGCCGTATTTCGCAAAAAGCTTTATAAGCGGAAGATTACTGCCGCCGATACCGCATAATGCAATGGTTTTTCCGTTTATTCCGTCAAAGAATGATCTGAGCTTATTATCCATATAATTCCCCTGTCTTTCTGAAAATTTTATTTATCCAAAAAACCCCCGCCGGGATCGACGGGAGTTATAAATTCATCAGTGATTATTTACAAGTCTTTTATGTTTGCTTGCAAAGGCTGCAAAGAACAATACACCTAATACAAGGTAAGCCAAAGCAAATATCCACATATATCTGAACATACCATCAAAATAGTTAACGAAAAGGTTGTACAGAGATCTGGAATTGATGCTGACCTTGCTTATTATTCCTGAAAAATGCATAAATGCAGGCAGCACGATAGTGCATAAAAACGCACCGCTGAACGCATAGCTGAGATACCTGTAAGTCCTGTGCCTGAATTCCGAATTCGTGAAATAGATTATCACAACTATCACAGCACATAACAAAGCCAAAACAGCTATAGTTATATTCATAGGTGTAGTCAGCTTATAAATGAAGTTTGCAATTACGGCAAAAAACGGTATCTGTATACAGTCCGCATAAATAGTTGCCGCTTCATTTGTAAGATATTCGAGCGCCTTTTCAGACGGCTCCTGACCCTCCTTTTTATTTTCTTCTGCATACTGATCTATTGCAGCTCTGAATTTTTGCTTGAAAGGAGTTTTGTTTACAACTGTAGATTGTCCCGTATAGAATGCATTGATATAATCTGTGACGTCTTGTCTGATATCCATGCTTTGAACAAAATTATTCGTGAATTCAGAATTAAGTCCGCTGGCATGACCAAGACTTTCGAGATTCTGTCTGAATTCCTCGGTGACCTGAGTATAATACTCGGAATCCGCCATTGTAGAAAGCATATAATCATTTGATAATAATGTAAACCTTAGTGAAATGCAGATTGAAAGCAGGAACAGAAATGCTGCCATAAAAAACGACAGAACGCAATATGCTATCGGTCTTTTATCCAATTTTCTTCTTTTCTTAGTTTCAGACATTTCGCACCCGCCTTAATTATGCTTGTCAAGAGCAGGACCCGACAAAAACTTTGCATATACAAAACACCTGTACGGTGTAAGTCCTACCATATCAAAGGGATAACATGTGTACATTGTAAGTGTTTCCTCTTCAGCTCCCAGATCGTAAGCTGATGTATCATCCTTATCGTGTACCTCAACGCCTGTTATCTCATATCTGTAATTTCCGTAGCTCGTCCTTATCAGAACGATCTGACCTTCCTTTGCATACTTTAATCCATTGAAGTATGTTACATTATGTCCTGCCACCAGAATAGGTCTTCCATATCCGGGTATGAAGCTTCCTGTATATATTCCCACACCGTTATTGAGCTGGAGATTTCCGTCACCGAAAAACAGCGGGACCTTTATTCCGCAGTCCTCGATAATAAGCTCGCCGAACTGGTCGCTGTATCTTGGATATTCTATGCTTGTAATGGGAACTGTCTTTGAACTGAGCGGTTTTTTCGGCTCAGATGATGTTTCGGAAGTTTCAGATGATTCTTCCAGTCCTTCGGAGGTCGGAACATAGATATTCCTGTAATTATCCGAATAATCAAGCTTTACATCCGAGATAAAAAGATCTGCCATATTATAGAATTTTAATATTGTCGGTCCTATGACTGCGGCGCATATACCCAGTATCAATACAGAAAAAACAACGGGAAGAATTACAAAATTCTTCCCGTTGAGTGAACGGTGCGAAGAATGATGACGGTGGTGGTGATGATGCTCAGGCACCAACTGTCTCCTTCTTCTTGGAAGTGCTGATTACATAGATGCCTGCAGCAGAAACTGCAAGAACAGCTACACCTGCAACAGCTGCTACGCCCGGAACGTCCAGACCTGTTGTCTTGATAGGATTATCACCGGCAGGAGCTGCCTTTGATGACTCGTCCTTCTTATCACTACCCTGAAGAGTATATGATACAGTGTTAGAACCCTTTGCAAATGAAAGCTTAGCACCTACAACGCCGGCTGCCTCGTTAGCAAGATCTACAGCCTTTGCGATCTCCTCGTCAGTCATGTCAGCAATAAAAGCCTTGTTCAGACTTTCAAGGTAAGCCTTAAGCTCTTCGATCTTCTTGATAGCTGTCTCAGCCTGTGCATCAGTCATGTCAACCTTTGTGAAGCAGTCCTCAGCCTGGTTGATCCACTGAGCCTTAAGAGGCTTCTGTGTTCCAGCCATGTTAACTGTCTCAGTCTTAAGCTTTGTAAGAACCTTCTGCTCAGCATCATTGATCTTGTTCTCTTCAGCAGCAAAAGCTGCTGTTGCAGCGCTTGCAGCAACTACTGCAGCAAGAAAAGCAGCTGAAAGAACTTTAAGTACCTTCTTCATGATAAAAACTCCCTTTCATAAGATTTGAATATGGATATATCAGACAATCATCCTGTCCGACGGACCGTCTGTGTCCCAAGCTCGGAACTCGTGAGGATCCCGATTGATCCACGGGACAGCCAAACACATCCATACATCCAATTCTTCACCCATTATAATACTAAAATAGTAAAAATGTCAAGTATATACCACAACTTTTTTTAATTCGTCTTATTGCACAACAAAAAAACAGCAACTAAAATGCAATAAGTTTATTTTACGGTCAACTTTTCCTATTTTCCGTAATCAGACAAATTCAAAACCAGTTTATGGTATGAATTTTTACTACTACGCAGTAATTATATCATATCTGCTTTGAAAAATCAAGTATTATTAAAAAATCCAATTAGTATAATCAAAATAAATTTTACTTAATGTAATCAGCTATAGTTTTTCCATATTTTGAATATGATCTTTTTCGGAACTGAAAGCCGCCCGAATACGACATCTGCGCTTTTGAAATACAGCTCTCTGACATAATCCTGCTGCTGTGCGTCTGCACGATGCGGCGAATAATTATCAGCCTGTATTATGGCGATAAATTCATTTGCCTGTTCGCTGCTTATCCAGTCAAGCTCCCCGCACATCCTGTCGGCAAAGCCCCTTTCCGAGCCGTTCAGTCCTTTCAGATATCCTGCGAACCGGACAAGATCAATAAACCTGTCGAAGGTCCTGCGGCAATCCATTTTTTTCTGCATTCTCAGCATCAAAAGCCTTCTCAATACCACAAACGCCGCCGCTGTCAGCATCAGACCTATCAAGCCTGTAACAAGCACACTGCCCATATCAACATCTGCGCCCCCGCCTGCTGCACCGTCACGGATCTCATAGCCTTCGGAATTTCTGAGCTTGAATTTCCATCCCTTTGCCTTCATAATATTATTCATTGTCACTTCGGAATATCCCGGATATTCAGCTCTCATTATCCCGTCAAGGGTAGGCGTAACCTCTACAGGTATCCAGCCGTAATCTTTAAGAAATATTTCGACCCATGCATGTGCGCTGGTATCGCTTACCTCTGCATTCCAGTTATAGCTGTCATTATTGAATTTCTTAAAGTCTCCGCTGCTTACGGCATAGCCGGTAGCATAACGTGCAGGCACACCAAGCATACGATACATTATTGCTGCCGTTGACGCAAAATGTACGCAATAGCCCTGATGATTGTCGAAAAGAAAATACTCAACAGTTTCCATATTGAACGGAACTGTGCCGGGAGTTTTTGAATATCTTGCCTCGTTCTGCAGAGTATACAGAATGAATGTCGTTATCTCATTGAGGTTTTCAAGTCCGGCTGCTTCCCTTTGGCAAAGCTCATAAAGTCTCGGAAATCTGCCGGCATCATAATCAGTATATTCCGTATTGATCTGCTGAATATAGCTGTCAACAAATTTATCATATGCTCCGGGAATATTATTCCATTTTCCGACCATACTTACTGAACCCGGCAAAAGATAGGAGCTTTCATACCATTCGGATGTATTTCCCTGACCGTCGCCTATTGCTCCGATACCGTACCCGTAGGACGGATTATACGGGTAGACAACACCCTGACTGTACCCCCTCGCCGGGCTTATAAGAAACTTATTTTCAATTTTTTCTCCGCCTGTTCCGGACAAAAGCTCCCTGTTTTTTATATCATAGCTTGCATCCTTTCGTCCGTAGCTTGCATATATATCGGATATCGCCTCAGAGCGCCTTTGCTGATCCAGTATTGTCGGATAAGCGGGCATATCTTCGGGGTCAAGTATTATATATTCATCTATCGGGCTGTCAGGATCGTAATAGCCGTATTCTGAATAATAACCGATATAATTATTTATAATTTCGGTCAGCTCAGCACCCTTTATCGTTCTTCTTTCATTCTCATGAAAAATATACACTACAGGCGAATGATCCGTTTCCAATTCACTCACCTTGTCGTTATAAGCATTGTTCTTTATATCATATACAAGACCATAGGCGACAGCGACCTCTCTGCCGTATTTGTCAAAGCAGTATACATAACGGCTGCCTGCGCTGTAGTCAGTCTCCATTCTTTTCAGGTCATATCCCGTTCTGTCGCTGATATATCCAAGATATTCCTGACAAAAGCTTTGTATTATCTTTTCCTCAATATCATAGGCAAAAAGCTCCTTATAATTAGAATCCACGAAGCGTCTGTTTCTTTCTCCGCTGCCGTCAGATTCATAAACAACATTAAGCGTCTGATATGCATCTGACCATGCGCTGCCGTCATATTGCTTTCCCGTAAAGCCTTTGAGATATATCTTGTCTCCCGGTCTTTCTTCTACCGACATCGTGAACATGGTCTTGCCCGACTGACGCAGATTTCCCCTGCTTACAGAACCGTCTATCACATTTGTAGACAGATTGCCGAGAGCATTGTTTATACTGTCCTGCATCCAGGCATCCGTCATATATACCTGGAGATAAATATCGTCCTCAAACAAGCCTTGTGTGATAAACGAAGGTATGAATGTTATCAGCAGCGCAATGACTACCGCAACAGTGCTTACAACATTCGTATGCGAATTATTCCTGACTTGCAGACGCACTCGTTTTGCCGAAATGTTGTTATTGAATACAAAGAAGCCGAACTGGAAAACAACGATTATCACAACATCGACCGGGTCCGGACTTACTCCCGCAAGCGGCGAGAATACCACAAGCCCCAGACATACAAGAAAAAGTATCGAATGACGCCGCACGACAAATTCAAGATAAAACAGCAGCATTGACGTCATAAGTATAAGAGCCGGCATCAGCACAGCAAGATCATTCAACATAGCCGTAGGATCAGCAAAGCCCGCAGAAAGCTTTCCCCACGACGGCAGCACCGACATCAGTGTAATGCCGCATAACGCAAGCACGATATAGGTAAAATACTTGTTCTTATAAATATAGAAATACCACATTCCGAGGCTTATCAGCTCGACGCCTGCGATCACCGCAAAATAATACGGCGAATCCTTCAGCGACAATAATGCCGCAGACAGCGACAATATCCCGTACAGTCCGAGCATATACAGTATGATAAGCACAGGTGACCTGTCAGGCAGTCTGAACTGTCTGTCAGCTTCACTTTTTTCCTTCCTGGAAAGCCCCGATCTTTCTGTTTTTATAATAATTTTTTTCTTTTTTCTGTTAATTATCAAATATTATTCACCGCCTTCAAGCATGAATACAAAAGCTAATTCAGTTCATAGTAACGCCCCGTAATATCATCAATTAGCTTTTCCTTGCTGAATTTCCATATCTGACGTCCGTTGAAATACCAGTTCAGACCAAAGTCAATAAGCATTATACTGTCTGTCGGTCTGATATGGCATACCGAGGAAAAGCTTTCCTTTGTGCAAAGCGGCTCCGCCCGAAGGAATGTCACTAAGAATTCATCGATATCCTCTTTTTTCTCAAGCTCAAAAAGCCTCATATCTGCGCTTTCGCTGTCATAGTAATGTATCTTTATGATGATATCATATTCCATAAGATTATGAAGTACAGAAGACAGCACCTCAATGAAAGCGTCCGTATCGGTTATATCATGCTCGCCCTCATATGATGAATCAATGTAAAGATCAAAAATATAATCGTTCTCCTTCTGGAACTCCTTTGCG
>DEHG01000053.1:18136-20659 GCA_002351795.1 Ruminococcaceae bacterium UBA2806
GTGGAACTCCTTTATCCATATTTTCTCCGTTCTTGCGCTGTAATTGCGGTGCATATGCCTTGTCAGATCTCCCTGTCGGTATTCCCTTACAAGCCTTATCTCGCTCTGATCGTCGCCCTTTTTATCCGAGGCGCTTTGTGCTACAGGCTCGTTTGTATAGGTGCCGAAGGGGGGCATATTTATATTCATCTTTTTCGGCACAGGAAGTACGGCTATATCCTTTGATATGTCTTTAAGCTTTTTGGAGCTTGAAAAGATCATAAAATAATCGTACACCCTGAGTCTGAGCAAAGAGACTCTCAGCATACCGCTGTAAGGTGCAGTATAATACAGCATAGCATTGTTATTGCTGTTGTCCTTGCTCCTGCCCGCATTGCCGTTGAGCTTCTTTACAGTGTTCGTTTTATCATCCCTGTACTGCATATGAAGCTTTACACGATATCTGCTCACAGGCAGTCTGCTGCGGTTTTCGGTGTGTATATAAAGCGGCGTTTCATGGTTCTTGAATATCACATTATCCTGATCGGGAAAATCCGCTGACAAATAGTATTTCTGCACCCTTGCATATACAAATGACAACACTATAAATATCATCCCGCAGATAGCCGCCGCCATTACATTCGGCTGACGGTTCATTCCCGCAAAATACCAGGCTGCGGCGACTATTAACAAAGTGACAAATTTCCTCATCGTTTTGCTCCCATATAGGGCATCTCTACAGAAGACGCTATCTGACTGATAATATCTCTTTTATGGCGCTGATCCATCTTTGCGCCCGCATTAAGGATGATCCTGTGCGAAAGGACAAAGGGCAGCTGATATGAAACATCGGAAGGCACAACGAATTGTCTGCCCGAAAGCCATGCAGAAGCCTTTGAGCATTTCACAAGGGCGATAGTTGCACGGGGGCTTGCGCCTCTTTCGATATACGGATTATTTCTTGTTGCGCCGACAAGTTTCAGAATATATTCATACACCTCATCCTTAATATAGACATTGTGTATATCCTTCTGCATTGCCCTGAGTATTTCCGCATTAAGTACAGTCTTGACAATATCCGTTCTTGCTCCTGCGCCTACAGAACGTGCGATCTCAAGCTCGCTGTCATGATCGGGATAACCGAGAGAAAGAGTTATCATAAATCTGTCGATCTGAGCCTCGGGGAGGTTTTGTGTACCGCTTGTACCCGAAGGGTTCTGGGTAGCAATTACAAGAAACGGGTCGGGAACTTCACGGGTAATGCCCTCAACGGAAACTCTGCGTTCCTCCATTACCTCAAGAAGAGCAGACTGTGTTTTTGGTGATGTACGGTTGATCTCATCAGCCAAAAGAAGGTTTGTAAAGACGCTGCCCTCCTGAAAGACGAATTTATCCTCATCACGTCTGTAGATAGAAAAGCCTGTAAGATCAGAGGGCATTACATCGGGGGTAAACTGAACTCTTTTCTTTTCAAGACCCATTGCCGCCGCAAATGCCGATGCAAGGGTAGTCTTTCCTACTCCGGGGATATCCTCCATAAGTACATGACCGCCCGCAAGAAAGGCTGTCATTATTTCTCTTATCTCTTCTGATTTGCCGAGGATAGCCTTATTTACCTCATTAAGTGCTGCCTGGGCATATGAAACATATTCAAACACAGTATCACTCCTTATAGTCCGGGATCATTCATTACACAGAAAAGCCGTTTCCACATTTACAGCCTTTTGCAGGCTTACCAGCGGCATTTCAAGCTGAAAGCCTATTTTTCCTCCGCTGAAATATATAGTCTCATGATCCTTTGCTGTCTCATGTATAAACGTTCTGAAATACTTTTTCATACCGATAGGCGAGCAGCCCCCGTGAACATAACCCGTCAGCGGCAGAAGCTCCTTTGATTTTATCATTGCCACAGATTTTTCACCCGCAGCGGACGCAGCCTTTTTGAGATCAAGCTCCGAGGCAACGGGAACCATAAATACATAATGGGTACCGCTTTTTCCGACTGTAACAAGGGTCTTGAACACTCTTGCAGGGTCCTCGCCAAGGGCTATGGCAGTATCTACGCCCGCAACAGCCCCGCTGTCCGTATAATAATGCTCTTTATAATCTATTTTCATGCTGTCAAGCCTTCGCATAGCATTAGTTTTGGTATCTTTAGCCATTTTATTCCATCCCTTTCATTATCCACAATAATTCACGAATAACTGAAAAAATTATATCAGATTTTAACTGATATGTCAATTTAAACAATCAAGCAGCTTACCCTATTTTTCATATCCTGACCTGTGCATATTTGTCCGTATCATTAAGTCTGCTTTACAGGATGGCAGTTTTTTTAAGCTCAAAGTTTGATAAAGAGGTCATTCCGAACGTCCCGTGTCATTCTGAACGTCCCTTGTCATTCCGAACGCAGTGAGGAATCTTTCTGATAAAGCTACTTTTGTGGATAAGATCCTTCTCTGCGCTCAGGATGACAGCTTATTCAATTGAACATTGTACATTGATACATAGTTCTCTGTATAGTTTTACGACTGTTCTTCTACC
>DEHG01000053.1:20715-25264 GCA_002351795.1 Ruminococcaceae bacterium UBA2806
ATTGAACATTGTACATTGAACACTGAATTCCGTGGCATATTAACAAAAACTCTTGCATTTACGACAAAAATATACTATAATATAATCTGATGTTTTGTTTTATTTTTCATAACACGGTTCATGCGGGTTTATTTCTGCCGTGACCGTAAATTAAGGAGGAAGAAGGATGAGTGTTCAGTTGAAAATTGACGCTCTTCAGACAGCCCGTGAAAAAGCAAGCGCAACAAAAGCTTTTCAGAGACTGAGCAGGCTGTTTGACGAAGGTGTTTTTACAGAGATCGACTCAATGGCAAGATCAGAGGACGGTTATGCCGAAATAAAAGCCGGATTCGGCAATATCTGCGGCACAGGCGTTTATGCCTATGCTCAGGATCCCGATACCGCAGGCGGCGCTATGTCAAAAGCACAGGCTGCAAAGATCAGAAAGCTTTATGACCTCGCCCTCAAAACAGGAAAGCCCGTTATCAGCATATTCGATTCTGTCGGCGGCAGACTTTCTCAGGGCAGCGACCTTCTGGGCGCATACGGCGATATACTAAAATACAGCTCAAATCTGTCGGGCGTCGTTCCGCAGATCTCTCTTGTGCTCGGTCAATGCTGCGGCACACAGGCTCTTATTGCCGAAAGCGGCGATATCGTCATCATGTCAAAGGATGCAAAGCTTACCCTTAATACAGACGGAAGCGCAGCCTCCGCTGAGGAAAATGCTGCTCACGGTACTGCTCATATCGTTGAGGATAATGAGGATAAGGCTATTGAGACTGCAAGAAAGATAGTTGGTATGCTCCCCTCAAACAACCTCGATTTCGCCGGTACAGTGCAGTTTGAGGACGCAGAGGAAGGCAGCAATGATATCTTAAAAACCATTGTTGACGGCGGAAGCGAGATAGAACTCCAGCCCTCATCCGGCAAGGCTTTACGCACAGTCCTCGCTACTATAGAAGGCGCAGCAGCAGGCATAATCGCAAGCGCAGATAAAACTATTGACGGAAAGGCTGCTTCAAAGGCTGCACGTTTTATCCGTTTCTGCGACGCTTTCGGTATTCCCGTTGTAACACTTTTAGACGCTGAAAAATTCGGCTGCCTTAAATCAGCCGTTAAGCTTACAAGCGCATATGCCGAAGCAACTACCGCTAAGGTGACTGTCATAACAGGCGACGCTTTCGGCGCAGTATATATCGCAGCGGCAGGTACAGGCTCAGGCACAGATATGACTCTTGCATGGGCAGGCGCAAGCATTTCCGCACTTTCTCCCGAAGCAGCAGCCGTTATTGAATTGGGCGATGATTTCGGCGGAAAGCTCAAGGGCGCAAAAGACCCCAAAAAGGCAAGAGAGGATGTTGTCGCAAAGTTCAAGGATGAAGTCCTTACGGCTGAAAATGCGGCAGCTCAGGGCTATGTGCAGGATATCATCCTCCCCGAGGAAACACGCATGAAGCTTATTGCTGCTCTTGAAATACTTGCTGACAAGAGAGTTTCCACTCTCCCCAAAAAGCACGTTATCACATGGTAAAAATATTCAGCGCTATACATAAGGCTGACTGTAATACAAGAAAGGACAGATATTATGAAGCATTTAAAAATTACCGTAAACGGTGTTGCATATGATGTACAGGTCGAGGAAGCAGATGGAAGTACACCCGCTGCTTCAACTGCGCCCGCTGCTGCTCCTAAGGCTGCGCCCGCACCCGCTGCAAAAAAGGCAGCTCCCGCAGGTGACGGCGATCCGATAAACTCCCCCATGCCCGGAACTATTGTAAATGTCAAGGTTAAAGCAGGTCAGGATGTAAAGAAAGGCGATGTCCTTGTCATTCTTGAAGCAATGAAAATGGAAAACGAGATCAAAGCTCCCAAGGACGGTAAAGTTACTTCTGTTAATGTAAACAAGGGTGAATCCGTTGATACAGGAACACTTCTCGTTACACTTGCATAAAAGAAAGGGGTAAGCCTGATGGCTAAAAAGAAAATAGAGATAACAGAGACTGTCCTGCGTGACGCTCACCAGTCTCTGATCGCAACAAGAATGCCGATCGAGGATATGGTACCCATCCTTGACAAGCTTGATAAGGTCGGCTTCTATTCCCTCGAATGCTGGGGCGGCGCAACGTTTGACTCCTGCATACGCTTCCTTGATGAAGACCCGTGGGAAAGACTGCGTACACTCCGCAAGCACTGCCCGAATACAAAGCTGCAAATGCTTTTCAGAGGACAGAATATGCTTGGCTACCGTCACTATGCCGATGATGTGCTTGAATATTTCGTTCAGCGCAGTGTGGCAAACGGTATTGATATAATCAGGATATTTGACGCTCTTAACGATATAAAGAATTTGCAGACGGCGATCAAGGCTGCAAAGGCTGCAAAAAAGGAAAATCCGAATGTTGAAGCCCAGGTCGCTATAAGCTATACAACAGGTCCTGTTTTTACAACGGATTATTATGTCGATTACGCTAAGAGGATACAGGACGCAGGCGCAGATTCAATATGTATAAAGGATATGGCGGCTCTGCTCACTCCCTACTATACAGCCGAGCTTGTGGCAGCTATCAAAAAGGCTGTCGATATCCCCGTACAGCTTCATACGCATTATACATCAGGTCTTGCGTCAATGTGCTTGTTAAAGGCTGTTGAGGCAGGCTGTGACAGGATAGATACTGCAATGTCTCCGCTTGCAAACGGCACATCACACGCTCCTACAGAATCAATGGTAGCAGCCTTCAAGGATACAGATTATGATACGGGGCTTGACCTTGTTCAGCTTTCCGAGATCAGAGAGTATTTCATGGGACTGCGTGAAAAATACATTAAAAGCGGTCTGCTTGACCCGAAGATGCTTGCTACTGATGCAAAGGCACTTATCTATCAGGTACCCGGCGGTATGCTTTCCAACCTTCTCAGCCAGCTCAAACAGGCAGGCAAGGAGGATCAGCTTACAGCCGTTCTTGAGGAAGTTCCGAGAGTCCGCAAGGATGCAGGCTATCCCCCGCTTGTTACACCTACATCCCAGATCGTCGGCACACAGGCTGTATTCAATGTAATTCTCGGTGAAAGATACAAGATGTGCAACGACCAGTTCAAAGACCTTGTTGCAGGAAAATACGGCACAACTCCTGTCAAGATAGATCCGGAGTTCCGCAAAAAGATCATCGGCGACCAGAAGCCCGTTGAATGTCGTCCCGCAGATCTGCTTGAACCCGAGCTTGAAAAGCTTCGTGCTGAGATACCGGAGTGGATCGAGCAGGAAGAGGATGTTCTCACCTATGCCCAGTTCCCGAAGGTTGCGCCAGGTTTCTTCAAAAAGCGCAGAGACAAAAAACTCGGTATCAATCCTGACGCAGATGTAAAGAACAAGATACATCCGGTCTGAACACGCTTTTAAAACTTACTTACAGTTATCATCTGCGTCCGCTCCGACTACAGGAGGAGCGGTTAAGCGATGATAACTGTTTTTTTATTAAACTAACTATAAACTTTAGTTTCTTAGTTTATAGTTAGTTTAATTTCTATTATATTTTATTTATTTAAATTTTTAACTAAATTTAATATTTGGTCGTTTTGGGTCGTTTTTGGGTCGTTTTATTCAGCGTTTATTTTTTTACGCTCGTTCATAATAAAATCGATCTCTTCCGGCGTAAACATTTCTTTCATCACATCATCGCAGTAAAATGCTTCATCGATTATTGCATAACACATATTACTGAATTTATCCATCTCCTCCAATGTAAATTCATTCAGCAGCAATAATGCCCTTTGCTTGAGGTCAGCAAATTCTGCGGTGAAATCATCCTTTTCAAGCTCATCGTAATAGTAATCCTCAGCACAGGCTTTCAGCTCTTTGCACAAAGCTGCTGCGCTTTCATTAAACACAAACGCTTTTATCGTTTTATAATCGGTCAAACATCCAATATCTTCAATGTCAAGTATCTTATAGCAGGCTGCCAAAGCTGCTATCTGTTGTTTTTTCAGATAATAGTCTATATCAAAATCTGTTTTTTTCGCTTCAAAATAGATTAAATCTACAATGACATATGCAAGGTCGCCGTTAAGCTCGCTGTATTCTATCTTTGGTTTTTTATTCTTTTTTGCGTTGGTGTTACCCTTTTGTCCGCCGCCCTTTTTTCCGTTTTCACACTGTGCATAATATTTTTTGAAAGCCTTATCTATATCCTGCTTCATAGTCTTCACTATTATCTTTGCGCCCGAATCCATATTCTCTGCGCTGCTTTCCTTTCCACGGATATAATCGCATATGCTTCTTATGACCTTCCCCGCCTGTTCGTCCTCAAGCTCATCAAAAAGCTCACAATAATCTAAATTGAAATAAAAATACTTCGGTCTGATAATTTCTTTGTTTTCCATAGCAAATACTCCTTTTTTCTGAATCCATGAATATGATCGCTACTGTTCTCAGAATGACCTCACTGCCAGATTTTGAGCTTATAAAAAACTGTCATCCATTGACTTTCACGGATCCATTTATTTTTACAGGGATAGTCCCCCTATAATACCGGGTTATTCGACTATTATTTGACCTCTTTGAGTAAAAAAA
>DEHG01000053.1:25384-26249 GCA_002351795.1 Ruminococcaceae bacterium UBA2806
CGACGACTTATGAAAGCCCTTTTATCTATCAAAGATCTGTCGGGTAGATAGCAGGAACTGTCTCCTCGATCTCGACATCCCTGTATCTTGCCATGCCCGTACCTGCCGGCACAAGCTTACCGATAAGTACGTTCTCTTTCAGACCCATAAGCGGATCGACCTTGCCCTTTATGGCAGCATCTGTAAGTACTCTTGTTGTCTCCTGGAATGATGCGGCTGAAAGGAATGAATCTGTTGCAAGCGACGCCTTTGTGATACCAAGCAGCGTCGGTGTATATGTCGCAAGTGAAAGTCCCTCTTCTCCGGCAGCTATACGCTTCTCAACTTCCTCGTTTGCAGCATAGAAATTGCCCTTGTCAACAAGTGAGCCGGGAAGCAGATCTGTACTTCCTGCATCCTCGATCCTGACCTTCTTCATCATCTGACGTACAATGACCTCGATATGCTTATCGTTGATATCAACACCCTGGAGTCTGTATGCGCTCTGTACCTCTTCGATAAGGTAGTCCTGAACTGCCGCAGCACCCTTGATATTGAGTATCTCATGCGGATCAACTGAACCCTCTGTGAGCAGATCGCCTGCTTCGACCATCTGACCGTTCTTTATCTTTGTACGAGCACCGAACGGAATGAGATATGTCTTGCTGAGAACTTCGCCCTTTTCATTTGATGCTGTCGGATCTGTGCTTGTGATAACCGCATTCCTGTTATTATCCTCAAGCTTGACCTGACCGCTGATCTCTGTAACAATGGCAATATGCTTCGGCTTTCTTGCCTCGAAAAGCTCCTCAACTCGGGGAAGACCCTGTGTGATATCCTCACCGCCTGCAACACCGCCTGTATGGAATGTACGCATTGTAAGCTG
>DEHG01000053.1:26332-28338 GCA_002351795.1 Ruminococcaceae bacterium UBA2806
GTACCAGGCTCACCGATGGACTGGGCTGCAATAATGCCCACAGCCTCGCCTATCGTTACGGGCATGCCGTTCGCAAGGTTATTGCCGTAGCACTTCCTGCATACGCCATGCTTAGCACGGCAATCAAGGATAGAGCGTATCTTTATGCTCTTGCAGCCTGAATTTACAATAAGGTCTGCGTCATGGTCGTCCATTATCTTATTCTTTGATACAAGAAGCTCGCCTGTCTGCGGGTCATAGTAATCCTCGCACAGATAACGTCCCTGCAAACGCTCATGCATTGACTCAATAATGGAATCCGCATCGCCTGAATGAACGACCTTGACAAGCGCTGCCCTATGCTCGGAAAGTATGCGGACATCGTTTTCGTTCAGAAGCTTTCTTGAAGGAATAAGCATCCTGCCTGTTTCCCTGTCGCAGTAATCATCCATGATCTTTCTGCCGATAAGCGTTTTATAGAAGGATGTGTATTCTTTTACAGTCGGTTCGCCGTTTGCGTCTGTTTCCCTGACCTTTACCGAGGTGATACCGCAGCTTATGATATTCTGTGCGTCATGCTCGGTTATCGGCTGAGTTGTAACGGCTATTACATCGCCTGTTCTCGGATCGTTGATATCATTTACGGGCAGCTTTCCGACTATCTGACTTCTCATTGAACGGAACTGCTCATACGGACGTATGCGGATATTTGCAACATCCTGCGCCATTATCATATCAACATCACGGTTTGTCATTATGCGGTCTGTGGAGATAAGCACCTTGCCGCTCTGAGGATCATAGAAATTCTCAAAGAGATGATTGCCTGTAAGGTTCTCATAGGAAACGCTTACTTCCTCGCCTGTATCTGCATTTACCTGTCTGATATCGTATACAACGATACCATCAGTTGTGCCGCAGTCCTCCTCACGGATGATAACATCCTGCGATACGTCAACAAGTCGTCTTGTGAGGTATCCTGAGTCGGCGGTACGAAGCGCCGTATCTGCAAGTCCCTTTCGTGCGCCTCGGGATGAAATAAAGTATTCGAGAATGTTAAGACCTTCACGATAGTTAGCTCTGATAGGAATTTCGATAGTCTTACCTGATGTATTGGCGATAAGTCCACGCATACCTGCAAGCTGTCTGATCTGGCTCATGGAACCACGGGCACCTGAATCAGCCATCATGTAGATCGGGTTATATCTGTCAAGGTTGTTTTTCAGCGCAGATGTGACATCGTTTGTAGCCTTTTCCCAGATCGTGATTACCTTTTCATAACGCTCCTGATTGGAGAGGTAGCCTCGTCTGTACATTGCCGTTACCTTATCGATCTCTTTTTCTGCGTTTTTAATGATCTCCTTCTTCTGCGGAGGAATTGTAGCGTCGCATACTGCAACGGTGATAGCGCCCTTTGTGGAGTATTTATAGCCCTGTGCCTTTACAGCGTCAAGAACCTCTGAGGTGCGCTGGGTGCCGTGCTTTTTGATGCACTTATCAAATATCTTTCCGAGCTGCTTTTTGCCTACAAGGAAATCTATCTCATATTTAAGGTAATCATCGGGATTTGTTCTGTCAACATATCCGAGATCCTGCGGTATAGGATTATTGAATATTATACGTCCTACTGTTGTATCTATAAGACGGCTTATCCTTACGCCGTTAAAATTACCCTCACGGCGTACCTTTATCTTTGCATGAAGAGCGATAACGCCTGTCTGATATGCCATAATGACCTCATCGACATCACGGAATACCTTGCCCTCGCCCTTTTCGCCGTCCTTGTCAAGCGTCAGATAGTATGAACCGAGTACCATATCCTGTGTAGGAACGGTTACAGGCTTACCGTCTGAGGGCTTCAACAGGTTATTGGCTGCAAGCATGAGGAAACGTGCCTCTGCCTGTGCCTCTGCCGAAAGCGGAACGTGTACAGCCATCTGGTCACCGTCAAAGTCGGCGTTGAAGGCCGTGCAGACCAGCGGGTGCAGACGCAGGGCGCGGCCCTCGACCAGCACGGGCTCAAAGGCCTG
>DEHG01000139.1:0-2417 GCA_002351795.1 Ruminococcaceae bacterium UBA2806
GGGGTGCGTGAGTAGAAATCCGTTAAATTCATCGTTATCTAATAAGGTCAAATCTACTACATAATCATAATCAAATACTTTAAATAGATTTATAAATTTTGGGCTATATGCTGTAGCAATACATGGAACTCCTGAAGAATACGCAGCAATTGTTCCATGCATTCTTGCGCCAATAAAAATATCCATACCAGAGATAAAGCTTTTAGCATCTATCGGATTATTAAAAGCCGGAATTAAATTTGTATCCGGATACCTTTTATTGATCATCTTGTGAATAGCATAATCTCCACATACATGTGATATAAGATAAATATCGTAAATCTTACTATTCAGTAAATACTCAATAACATCGTAAAGATATTTCAGGTAATCCAAAGTGATATGTCCCTACCACTTGTAAACCGGGATATTTCTTACAAAGATTTTCTGCAGCCTTTGCCGCAACTCCTTCAGCAGCACCTAGAAAGTACATTTTATATCCACGTTTTGCAGACAATTTGCACAGCAATGGAAATAAATCCGAACCTGAAATTTTTTCTTTTTTAGGTGTTTTATACCACTTTGCAATCCATAACAATGGTTTCCCATCTGTAAGAATTAGTGTCGCATTGGCATAAACGTCTTGCAATTCCTTGTTTGTTTCAAGCTGTACTATATGATCTACATTAGGAGTTACAACATATGCACACTCATTTTTTTTAATGATTCTTTCTATTTCTTCCAAAGTTTCTACCATGGTAAGATTGTCTATCTCAGTATTCATAAATTTCATTCTTGCCATGTAAGAACCTCCTCATATAGTTGAAATAATTATACTGTTATTACCAGAAATACACATTCTATCCCTCTGCGCCGGCACAAACACACTTTCTCCGGATTTAATATCCATTTTCATATCCCCGATCTGCAAAGTGCCTTTGCCCTTAATACAAACAACAGAATAAAATCTGTCATTATCGAGTTGAATGCTTACTGTATCCTCAACATCATAAAGCGTTGACTCAAAGTATTTGCACCTGACGAGAGTTGAGCCTTCGTCAGTCGTTTCTGTTTCAGGCTTTTGAACTGTATATTTGTTGAAATTCAGTACATCCAAAGCCTTCTGTAAATGAAGCTCTCTGGGATTGCCGAATTTATCACGCCTGTCATAATCGTAAAGCCTGTATGTGCAGTTGCTGCTCTGCTGTATCTCACAGATCAGGTTTCCCGCGCCGATGGCATGAACCGTTCCAGCCGGGATAAAGAAAACATCACCGGGCTTTGTCGGATAGAAGTTAAGAACCTCCATAATGGTGTTGTTTTTAACTCTTTTCTCAACCTCTTCACGGCTGACATCACGATTGAAACCAACATACAGTCCTGCTCCGGGTTCGGTATCTATTACATACCACATCTCGTTTTTGCCGTATTGGTTTTCATTTTCCAATGCGTAATCATCATCGGGATGCACCTGAACGGACAGGTTGCCTTTGGCGTCTATAAACTTTATCAGCAGCGGAAATGACTGCAGCGGACTGCATTTCCAGCCCAGCACATCCTTGCCGACTGCTTCAAGATAATCACCGAATTTTTGACCCTTATGCTTGCCGCTTGCGACAATGCTTTGTCCTGCTTCATGGGCAGAAAGCTCCCAGCTCTCGGCGATAATGTCATAATCACAGGGCTTGCGGTAAATATCCCTGAGCTTTGTTCCGCCCCAAAGATAATCCTTGAAGGCAGGAGTCAGCTTGATCATCGGTTCAGGCAAATAGCCGAGCTGTGTTTCATTAACATCACTGACCGGAACAGAGATCATATCATCACCGTGAAGTATCTCGCCGACAGCCGTTTCCACAAAAACGACTACATCATCACCGATATTTGATATCTGGTGACTGACCCCATTCGGTATATCTATATTGTCTTTTATATGATAGGTCTTGCTTACTCCGTCAAGCGTGATCTGAGCAGTACCGTTTACAACCGTCCAGTTTTCGCTGCGGTGTCCGTGCTTATGCTCATAAATTGTCTTTCCGGGGAAAAGATAGACCCTGCGGATACGATAATTATTTTCTTCTATAAGCTGTTCATAATAGCCCCAGGAACGGTAAAAAGTAGTTCCCACTGACGGCTTCGATATATCCGAATCTGCTGTCAGGCTCCTGATTTTCAGCACCAAACAAGGCAATCTTTCCATTACCTGCTGACTCTTTAGCCCTGAGAATAGCATCCTTGTAACTGTATTTTCCATCAACAGTTTCATATGCTGTATTTATCAGATGATCGGCTGCGACTACAAAAACATACTCGGACGGCTGCAGGCTCAGACACGCGAGCATAATAGCAGCCGTTGTTTTATTTGGCTGTTCCTCATAGATACATCTGTAGGATATGCCCTGAAACGCCTTCATCTGATTGGAGATGATAAAGCGGTATTC
>DEHG01000139.1:2538-2724 GCA_002351795.1 Ruminococcaceae bacterium UBA2806
GGATAATTCTTTCTTGAAAGCGGCCAGAGGCGTTCACCTCGTCCGCCTGCTAATATCAGACACTTCATACAGTCACCATCACAGCAATTCTTTTCTTGACTTAGCGTTAAGCTCATCAACGATAAGCTTTACATCCTGTGCCTTCTCCTTGCTGCACACCATGACCGCATCAGGTGTTTCAACTAT
>DEHG01000139.1:2862-6898 GCA_002351795.1 Ruminococcaceae bacterium UBA2806
TCACCCAAAAGGATATTGCCGTTTTCATCCTCGCTGTGCAGGACATTCATCATATCCCAGCTTCCGACATCGTTCCATCCGAATTCACCGGGAACTGTCAGCACATCGCCTTTGGCTGCGGACGGCTCCATGATCGCATAGTCAACGGATATTTTCCTGATATTCGGATAGACCTCATTGACAACGGCTGTTTCGTTTTCAGTCCCCATCGCATCTCCTATTCTGCAAAGATCAGCATAAATATCGGGGATCAGTTTGCTGAATTTATCAAGGATAACGCTTGCCTTCCAGATAAACATACCGCTGTTCCATGCGTAATCACCGCTTGCAAGATAGGCCTTTGCGGTTTCCTCATCAGGCTTTTCCTTGAATTCAGCTACCGTCTTGGCTGCGCTGTCCTGTGTTTTATCAAACTTTATGTAACCGTAACCCGTTGCCGGGAAAGTTGGAGTAATGCCGACTGTAACAAGCTTATCCTGTGTTTCGGCAGCCTGTACTGCCTCTGCAAGAACTCTCGTGAATACGGCATTGTCACGAATGTACGCATCAGACGGAGTGATGACCATAATTCCGTCACCGTATTTTCTGAGTATCTCCATAGCGGCATAGCCAACGCAGGCAGCAGTATTTCTTGCTGACGGTTCGGAGAGAATGTGATCCGGTTTGATCCTTCCGGATGTTGCCTTTAACATCGGCTCGACCTGAGCGCAGTTGGCAACAATGAAAATATCGTTTTTATCTGCTGTATAGGAAAGACGATCGATAGCCTCATTGACCATAAGCTCCTTGCCGGAAAGGTTAAGAAGCTGCTTGGGAGTTTTCTGTCTTGAAAGAGGCCAGAAGCGTGTACCTCCTCCACCTGCCATAATTACGCCGTACTTTTTCATAACCTGTTCACCTCATAGTCCGAGACGATCAACGATCGTTTTCTGTATTTTCTCGAAATACTTCTCGGCAGATTCTTCATCTGCACCCTTTATGCTGTAATATATCTTTATCTTTGGCTCTGTTCCCGAAGGGCGTACTGCTATCCATGAGCCGTCATCAAGAATGTATTTCAGAACATTGGAGGTCGGCAGCTCGCCGAAACCTTCCTCTGCCACAACCGGCTTGCTGTAATCAATTATCTGAGCCGTATGTTCAAAGGGAGATTCCGACGACCTGAGATCAGTCATCATAGAGCCGATCTTTTCAAGACCGTCCTTACCCTTTAAAGTAAAGAAATCAAGAGCATCACGGAAATAACCATATTCAGCGTAAATTTCATTCATTTTGTCGAGGAGAGTTTTTCCTTCGGACTTTGCCTCTGCTGCCATCTCACAGATCAGCATTGATGAAACAACTGCATCCTTATCCCTTGAATGTGTTCCGGCAAGATATCCATATGATTCCTCATATCCGAATACAAAGTCATAATCCTGGGCTTTATTTCCGTTTTTCTTAGCCTGCTCAAACTGAGTGATCTTTTCTCCGACAAACTTGAAGCCGGTAAGAGTTGAGAAAACAGAAAGACCATGTTTTCTTGCAATATCTGCACCAAGCTCAGAAGTTACTACTGTTTTGACTATCGCAGGCTTTTTGTATTGTGTTAAATCGGTATGTGTAAGTACAAAATTCATCAGCAGTGCGCCGATCTGGTTTCCTGTAAGGAGCTTGTACTCTCCGTCAGAAACCTTTACCGCAACACCTACACGGTCGCAGTCAGGGTCGGTGCCAAGAACAATATCCGCACCTGTCCTTTCTGCCTGAGCTATGCCCATTGACAATGCTCTGCGGTCTTCTGGGTTAGGAGACACTACTGTAGGGAAGTTTCCGTCAGCAATCACCTGTTCGGGAACTGATTCAAGGTTTGTGAAACCATCAAGTCTCAAAGCCTTCTGAACGGGAACATTTCCGGTTCCGTGAAGGGGAGTATATGTTACTTTTAAAGCCTCTTTCGCTTTGTTATCGTTGAATCTTGACTGCTTCATAACAGAATTGACAAAGTTATCGGTAACATCTGCTGCTGATATCAAATCATCATTTCCGTTGAAATCTATCGATGTGTAGTCTGTAACAGCATCAACATATGCAATTACCTTCTTTGCCTGCCACGGAACTATCTGACAGCCAAACTCGTCATAAACTTTATATCCGTTATATTCTTTCGGATTATGTGAAGCGGTAATAACTATTCCTGCAAGTGCATTCCAGAATTTTACTGAAAAACTGAGCTGAGGAGTTGGTCTTGCATGAAGGTGAAGATACACACGGATTCCCATCCCACTGAGAACATTTGCGGCTGTCTTTGCAAAAAATTCACTGTTGTTACGAGTATCGTAGCCAATTACTACTCCGCGCTCACGACACATATCAGCACCGTATGTATCGAGCAGATAATTGCCAAGACCTTTGGTAGCTTTGCCGACAGTATACTTATTCATACGGTTAGTTCCTGCACCCATAACGCCTCTGAGACCGCCTGTGCCGAATTCAAGATCACGGTAGAAACGATCCTCTATTTCTTTAGCGTCTTTTTCGGGGTCGAGAGCAGAAAGCTCAGAACGGGTTGCGGCATCAAAAAAATTATTTGATTTCCAAAATTCATAATTTTCAAAAAATTTCACAGTGTAACATCTCCTTTGATTAGTCTCTCCTGAATAAATCTCTTGTATAAACCTTCTCGGCTACATCATCTAAACAACTGTCATATCTGTTTGCGATGATCGCCTGAGATTGTTCCTTGAACTTTTCAAGATCATTAACGACTTTGCTGCCAAAAAATGTACTGCCGTCTTCAAGCGTGGGCTCATAGACAATAACTGTTGCACCCTTTGCTTTGATGCGTTTCATGACTCCCTGAATAGAACTCTGACGAAAATTATCACTATTACTTTTCATTGTCAGGCGATAAACACCGATAACACACAGATTTTCACTGTCTGAATTGAAATCTCCGCGATTGTAATAATCGTAATATCCGGCAATATTGAGAACTCTGTCAGCAATAAAGTCTTTTCTGGTTCTGTTGCTCTCAACAATGGCTTCGATCAGATTCTGCGGGACATCCTGATAGTTGGCGAGAAGCTGTTTTGTGTCCTTAGGCAGGCAATAACCGCCATAACCAAAGGACGGGTTATTGTAATGTGTTCCGATCCTCGGGTCAAGACAGACACCGTTGATGATCTGCTTTGTGTCAAGCCACTTCATTTCGGCGTAAGTATCAAGCTCGTTAAAGTAGCTTACTCTCAGTGCAAGATATGTATTTGCAAAGAGCTTGACTGCCTCCGCCTCGGTAAAGCCCATAAACAGGGTTTCTATATTTTCTTTGATGGCGCCCTCCTGCAGAAGCTCTGCAAAGGTGTGTGCCGCGTTTACAAGTCTTTCATCGTTCAGATCCGTACCCACAATGATACGGCTGGGGTAGAGGTTATCATAAAGCGCTTTTGATTCTCTTAGAAACTCCGGGCTGAATAAAATGTTCTTGCTCCCGGTTTTCTCTCTTATGGACTCTGTGAATCCGACAGGGATCGTGGATTTGATGACCATGATCGCATCGGGGTTATAATGCATAACGAGCTTTATTACAGCCTCAACAGCCGAGGTATCAAAATGCTGCGTTTTGCTGTCATAATTTGTCGGCGCAGCAATTACAACAAGATCCGCTGCCTTGTATGCCATTTCAGCATCAAGAGTTGCCGTCAGATCAAGTTCCTTTTCCGCAAGATACTTCTCTATATATTCATCCTGAATAGGCGATTTTTTCTGGTTGATCAGTTCAACCTTTTCGGGAATGATATCTACCGCATAGACTTTATGATGCTGAGATAACAATGTCGCAATAGATAATCCGACATATCCTGTTCCGGCAACTGCTATTGTGTACTTTTTATCCATATACTGCCATATCTCCTTTTCTTTTTGAAATCCTCATATACTAAATAAATGAGATTGCAACCCTATCACAATCCCACAGCCCAACATTCCAACTACATATATTTATCACAATAAACTTGCATAATTCCCCACAAAATCTACATTATTATTCCCATCAAGC
>DEHG01000139.1:6951-10184 GCA_002351795.1 Ruminococcaceae bacterium UBA2806
CCCACACAGTCCGCCAAAGGTTCCTTTACTGGAAATTTGGGCTCTGCGAGTTTGCCAGATCACTCTATCTGTGAATGTAATATAACGAAATTTTAAGGTAATTTTTATATTTTGCTGCGATTCAGAATCCTTACTTGATAAAAAAATAAGCGGTTACTCTATGCTTCATAAAACAAAAAACTCACGGACAAGGAGTTCATTTTCTCCTCATCCGTGAGTTTGATTATTCATTTTTTGCCTATGCTTTTTTTACAAGGCATTTTTTCTGGTAAAAAGCAATGCCATATTTATATACAGTTTCCTCTCTGAAAGGAAAGGTATATTCTCTTTCTGCAATCTGTTTAACAGCTTCATCGCATTTGCTGTTCATTTGTTTTTCGGTTTCAGCGTGTTTAAACTCGAATATTGCAGCTCTTGCCATACGGGGATTTTTAAGGATCACATCTGCTCTGCCTGTACCGACTTCTCTGTTTGATTCCACCTTGACACCCTTAACACCTGACATCAGACCCGCAAGAAATGCATGATAGAAATCTTCTTTATAATCGTGAAAGCTTATTGTGTCACCGAGGAATTTGCAGATCTCAACTGTCAGCTTTTCTGCATCGCCGCTCCATACTGCATTGAAAAGCTCTGTTCTGTCTTCGCCGAGGATCTTCTCCTCAAACCATACTGCAATGGTCTTTTCAAACAAAATAAGAATTTCTTTATTCGGGATCACCAATTTGAACGGATACTCATACAATCCCCTGACTTCATCAGGATCATTCGATGTCATTACAGGAAGCGACCCCGGAACGATTGTAAGATACCCTGTCATGTAAAGAACAGACCATAGGTTCGTTTCATTTTTGATAAGATCTCCGTATGTTATATTCGGGTTGATGTTCTTACTGATCACACCGCCGCCAAGCAGTATTTCAAACTCTTCTGATACATCAAAGTCGCTTTCCAGAAATCTTCTTATTACATCGTTTCCGCTTGTATTTGCCCAGTAATTTACCGGCACAGCGTTCGGATTTTTTTGCAGAGCATCAATATAATTCAGCACATCCCAGGGACAATAGACCTCTTTGTTTCCGAAAACATATCCGTCATACCACTGCTTGAAAACTGACTGCTTTTCAATAAGTTCTGTGTCTGTCAGCAGTTTATCCATTTCTTCATTGGTAAAGCCAAAGCATTCATCATAATCTGTATCAACTATAGTTTTTATTGAGGGATTATTAAGTCCTGTGAATATGCTTTCTTCTGCAATTCTCAGGCACCCTGTCAGCACAGCTGTCTTGATATACGGATTATCTTTCAGGGCTTTGCTGAACATATAACGCATAATGTCTGTGATTTCTCTGTAATAGCCGTTTGTGTCACCTTTTGCCATAGGCACATCATATTCGTCTATCAATAGAATTACAGGCTTTTCATAGTAATGATACATTATATCCGTGAGTAAATACAGACAATCGGTGAGACCTGCTTTACCGGACTCACCCATCAGGTAGCTGTTAAAAAGTTTTTGCTGCCTTTTGCTTAACTTATCATCATCTGCAAGATATTCGTATCCTTCATATATTTTTGATATGATTGATTGCAGCAATTCAAATGCTGTTTGAAAATTGCTGCTGCCAACATCCTTGAAGCTAACAAGAATAGTCGGATACTTATTCATCCAATTGTCACAGAGTTCCTTGTTTTCGGATATTTGCAGTCCCTCAAATAATGCGTCACTCTTTTCTCTTATGTCAAAGAAATGCTGGAGCATAGACATATTAAGAGACTTTCCGAAGCGGCGAGGTCTTGTGAATAGAGTGACTTTCGCACGGCTTCGTCCTACAAGCTGATCTATGAGCATCGTTTTATCGATATAATACAAGCCTGTTTCCCGTATTTCCTTAAAGTCCGTATTACCGACAGGCATAAAATATTCAGGCATATAACATTCTCCTCTTGCTTGCTATTGTTTCAATTTTACCATAGAATGAACACATTATCAAGCTGATATAAAGATAAACTCAGCAGACACCCGCACATAATAGAAGTGTCCGCATTATTCATATTACTGATTTTTCATCAGTTCGTTTAACCTTGCCGTAGTCATAACCGGCAGCTGTGAGCTTCTGTTTACGCTCAATCTCCGGCAGACAACTGATCTGACTTTTTTGCTTTTTCTGAATATATCTGTATCTTTTTTGATCGTTCTTTCCTGTGATATGAGCTTGCTGTGAAATATCATAGTAAAATTAATTTGAAGAAATAATGAAAAAGTTTATTTACAAAAACAGTTGTAATTTTATTGATATATGCTTTGTCTTAGGCTATAATATAAGTAACGCAACAAACAAAGAGGTGACTAAATGAAATACTTTAAGCTGTTGTTTGATTATAAGTCTGACCAGGATTTTGTATATTGCAACCGAATGAATTTAGGAGAATCATATCGTTACATTGAGTCTGCCGGAGAGGAAATCGTATTGGATAATGAGATCAAGCTATGAAATTGTCAATAAAACTTGACACATTTTTCTCGAACAAATATAAGCTGTTCTTAGATTTTGAACCAGAGGCAATATCAAGCCACCGTCAAAGGCCAGCCCGCCACCATCACAGAGTTTGATGAGACGCTGGTCATCCGCCTGATTGAAAAGATCACCGTTTTCGAGCACCACTTCACCGTGGATTTCAAGTCCGGGATCAAAATAGACATCGAAGCATAAAACAGGGCTCCCCGCCACCGACGCATTTGCCGGTAGTGAGGAGCCTTGGTCTGTCTTACTCTTCTTTTGTAAGAACTTTTTTCTGCCAGCTTCGTTTTCCGCATTTAGGGCATTTCATGTATCTCGTCCGCCCCATGTGCATAGCAAGATTTGTCTGCCAGTATGTAGGTACATATCTGTGTCGGCAATTCTGACATTCATAGTATCCGGCCTTTTGCTCAATGCCCACAGCGATAAAAGCTATCGTAAATATCATTATGAGAGCAAACACGATAAGTGCAATTCGCAGCCAGACTGGCATCTCTAAAAATGAAGCCACAAACACCATGATCAGTCCGGCAATGACGGCAGGAATCGCAATCCAGTATTCCGTCTGAAGCATCTGCCTGTTCTTTTCTTCAACCTCTCGCCTCATTGCCAGCAAGTTTTCTTCTGCCCGTTTGTCATATGCTTCTGCCATAATTCTTTCGCCCGACAGGAGTTCGTTGACGTTAATTTTCAGAAGTTCACACAGCTCCA
>DEHG01000109.1:0-131 GCA_002351795.1 Ruminococcaceae bacterium UBA2806
AACCTCTACCCCAGCCGCATCATTGTGGGTACGGATCTGGATGATGAAAGACTTGTAAGAGCTGCACATACCTTTGCGGAGCTTCTGCAAGAGGGGGCAATTAAAGAGAACATTGATACTCTGTTTATGGG
>DEHG01000109.1:251-3516 GCA_002351795.1 Ruminococcaceae bacterium UBA2806
CTTCAACGAGCTTGATACTTACGCTGAGATGAAGGGTCTTGACACACAGCAGATCATCAACGGTGTATGTCTCGATCCGAGAATAGGTAGTTATTACAACAATCCTTCATTCGGTTACGGCGGTTATTGTCTGCCGAAGGATACAAAACAACTTTTGGCAAACTATCAGGACGTTCCTCAGAATCTGATCGAAGCTATCGTTGAAAGCAATAGCACCAGGAAGGACTTTATTGAGGACAGAGTACTAAGGATTGCAGGTTATTACGACTATTTTAACCGTGGAGATTTTGATGCGAACAGCGAGAAGCAATGTGTTATCGGTGTTTATCGCCTGACAATGAAGAGCAATAGTGATAATTTCCGTCAGAGTTCAATACAAGGCGTCATGAAGCGCATCAAGGCNNGATAACTTCCGTCAGAGTTCTATTCAGGGAGTTATGAAAAGAATAAAAGCAAAAGGTGCAACTGTCATCATTTATGAACCAACGCTCGAAGATGGAAGTACATTCTTTGGAAGTAAGGTCGTTAATGATCTTGAAAAATTCAAGGAACTATCTCAGGCTATCATCGCAAACAGATATGACAATTGTTTAGATGATGTGCATGATAAGATTTATACAAGGGATTTGTTCAGGAGAGATTGAAATGGGTGTCTATAGATGAACAGCAACTGGTTCAAAATTGTAATGAAGGCTACAAAAGTAAAGTATGGAAAGAAACTCTTGCTGAAAGGTGTTCCTGTAATCTTTAACAAGAAGGGTGCAACTCTTTCAATCGGTGATAACTGCAGTATTAAAAGCTCGTTCTTGTCAAATCTCGTGGGGCTTTATTCCCGTTCTATAATCGTTACACGTGCTCCATGTGCAGAAATAATTATTGGAAACAATGTAGGTATTTCCGGTGCAACGATTTATGCAAGAAACAGTATTCGCAGTGGTGATAATACAGCAATAGGCGGAAATTGCAAAATTCTTGATAACGATTTTCATCCGATAGAATATGAACCACGAAACAGACTTCTGGATGATCCAAACGGCGGAGACAGTGATTTAGTTCCGTCAAAACCGATCGTAATTGGCAAAAATTGTTTCATAGGCTGCAACAGTATTATTCTGAAAGGTACTGTTCTTGGAGATGGCTGTGTTGTCGGTGCAGGAGCAGTTGTTTCTGGAAAGTTTGAGGAAAACTCTGTTATCGTCGGCAATCCTGCAAAGGAAATTAAAAAGTTAGAACAATAAGGAGCTGAGCAGATGTCTGAAAAAAAGAAAATACTGATATTTGCTCATTATTATCATCCGGATGTTGCATCTACAGGTCAGATACTTAGAGATCAGGCTGAAGGAATTTGATGTTACTGCTGTTTGTACGGTTCCTTCATACGGAGGAACTATTGAAGACAGATATAAAACACAAAAGTTTTATTATGAGGATATAAATGGTGTCAGGGTAATCAGGGTAAGAGTTCCTGAGTTTTCCAAGGCAAATAAAAAGAGCAGAATTAAGAATATTATATCTTATTTTTTTGGTGCATTGAAGGCTTGCCGAAAGTCCGGAAAACAGGATTACATATTTACGATATCGCAGCCGCCTGTACTTGGTGGCTTGCTTGGTGTTTTCGGAAAGTGACAGAAACACGCCAAACTAATCTACTGTATTCAGGATTTCAATCCGGAGCAGATAATGGCTGTTGGATATTTTAATAACAAGCTTATATTGAAAGTTGCAATGATGCTTGATAAGTTTTCGTGCAAGCATAGTGATCTTGTTATTACTGTCGGCAGAGACCTTGTGGAAACACTTCGTAATCGTTTTAAAAACAAAAAAAAGCTTCCGAAGTACACAATGATAAACAACTGGATAGACGAAAAGGAAATATATCCATTACCGCCTGATAATGAGAAAGTTGTTGAATTCAAGAAAAAATATGGTCTTGAAAACAAGTTTGTCATTATGTATTCAGGTAATATCGGACTGTATTATGATTTTGAAAATCTAATCAAAGTCATGAAACAATTCCGTAAGGGATATACACTTACCGATCAATACGAACCGGGAATGAAAACAGCAGATGGCAGAGAGGTTGTTTTTGCCTTTGTAGGAGCTGGTTCGGTTCTTGATAAGCCTCTCCTATTGTGTACAGCCAAGTCCAGACGGACTCGCACAGGCCTTTATTCTCAGCGAGAAATTTATCGGTGACGATGCGTGCGCTATGGTGCTGGGGGACAACATCTTCTATGGGAATGGGTTTAGACGGATTTTAAAAGCCGCTGTTGATGATGCAGAGAAGAACGGCAGAGCAACAGTCTTCGGATACTATGTGACTGATCCCGAGAGATTCGGAGTGGTCGCCTTTGATGAGGCTGGCAAGGCAACGAGTATCGAGGAGAAGCCAAGGGAGCCGAAATCAAACTACGCTGTTACTGGCTTGTATTTTTTTCCGTGGGTGTCTCTTTTCGCGCCAATCAGGTTAAGCCTTCTGCCCGTGGCGAGCTTGAAATCACAACCCTTAACGAAATGTATCTGAGAGATGCCCTTCTGGATGTTCAGCTGCTCGGACGTGGATTTGCCTGGCTTGATACCGGAACGATGGAAAGTCTGCTTCAGGCGGCAAACTTCGTGGAAACCATTGAATCCCGCCAGGGTGTAACCATATCGGCACCGGAAGAAATAGCTTTTGTTAACGGGTGGATTGATAAAAAAAGGCTGATGGAATCAGCTGAGCGATATGGAAAGAGTCCGTACGGTACACATCTTAAAGCTGTAGCAGAAGGAAAGGTTAGATATTAACAATGACGATTCTTATAACAGGCGGAGCCGGATTTATCGGCGGAAATTTTATTCATTATTATTTGACTGCCCACCCCGAAGATCGAGTGGTTTGCATTGATAAGCTGACCTATGCGGGTAATCTGTCCACGCTGACTCCTGTGATGGACAATTCTAACTTCCGCTTTGTGAAGGATGATATCTGTGACTGGGAAGCTGTGGACAGGCTGTTCTCTGAAGAGCACCCTGATATTGTAATTAATTTTGCAGCGGAGAGTCATGTTGATCGTAGCATCGAAGATCCAGGCATCTTCCTGCAGACCAATATTATTGGCACCTCCGTGCTCATGGATGCATGCCGGAAGTACGGGGTTACACGGTATCATCAGGTGAGCACAGATGAAGTGTATGGAGATCTCCCGTTAGACAGACCAGACCTGTTAGAAAAACAGAACGCTGAATTACAGAGAGCTAACGAGATATTACAGGAGGCGCTCGG
>DEHG01000109.1:3579-6687 GCA_002351795.1 Ruminococcaceae bacterium UBA2806
GCAAAGAACCGAAAGAAGTAAAAGCACATCTGCGATACGTCTTTATTGAAAACAACAAACACAGATGGGCAGTAAAGGCGATGTGCAATGTGATCGGCGTTAGTGAATCCGGATATTACCGCTATATCGGTAACAAGGGTAAGCCAAGCAAAGACGAGATTCTTTCGGTTGCAGTCAATGAGCTCATGGAAGAGAATCCATTCAATGACAACTACGGCGTACCGCGGGTGCAGATGGCACTGGAACAGCGCGAAATAAAAGCCGGAAAGCGCAGGATAACAAGGATCATGCGAAAAAACGGCTGGCTTCACACGAAGAAGCGCCGTCCGCTGGGGTTGACAAAGGCAGATCCTCAGGCGATGATAACAGAAAACTTGATAAAGCAGGATTTTAGCACTGAAGAACCCTACACGAAACTGTTGACGGATATTACGCAGATACAGTGTAAGGACGGAAAGCTGTATATCTCACCGATCCTTGATTGTTGCAACGGAGAGATACTCTCTCTGGAAATGCGTAACAACATGAAGAAAGAACTCTGCATAGATACCGTAAAAGCGTTGAGAAAGTATCCGATCGAAGGAGCAATTCTTCACAGCGACAGAGGAAGCCAGTACACAAGCGAATCGTTCAGGGAAACTCTGAAAAATATGAAGATACAGCAAAGCCTGAGTGGAGTAGCGCATTGTTATGATAACGCAAGAATGGAAAGCTTCTTTGCAACATTAAAGAAAGAGCTGCTTTACCGGATACCTACGCACCGGATGACGATGGAAGAAGTAAAGTCGGCGGTATTCAGATATGTCTTTACCTATTACAACCAAGTCCGAGTATACACGGGTAATCCTAACGGATGGCCGCCGGCGGTATACCGCCGATTGCTGGAAAAGCAGGAAATACAGGCGGCATAACCGTCCGCCCGATTTTGAAGCCTCACTCCGCTACGCTCCGTTCGGCTTCAAAATCTTTCCACTATCAACACATCCATCTTTTTGGGTGTTTCCCGACTGCACTTTTCTTGATATCTTCAAATTTATGTGAACGGGGCATATACTAATCAAGACGATACATCAGACCTTGCGAAGCTGATACATGATTTCAGGTGCAGCAAGGGTGAAGATATGTTATTAGCACCATTTGCAGACAAGACTATATTTTTCAAAGAAACAGAGGAAGGAGTGGAGCGTATGTGCAAGGTTATGGAGGACAGAGTTAATGATGAAAGAATAGGAATTGCTGTTAAACTTCTCAAATTAGGGAAAAATTCGGCAGAGGAAATTGCTGATGTGACAGGTCTTTCTGTTGAAAGAATAAAAGAAATAGAAGCCAGTCTGGAGGACATTCCGGCATAACAAAAAAATTTCCCGACACCGCCGGGTGCTTATGCACGTGACAGCGATGCCGGGGATAATTATTTTTATTTGAAATACCTGTCCAAATCTTCCTTGATGATCTGTTCGAGTTTTGCAGCCTCATCCATACTGTCAGCGGTAACAGACAGATATGTTTTCAGCTTCGGCTCTGTGCCGGACGGACGAACAACAACC
This sequence comes from Ruminococcaceae bacterium UBA2806, assembly GCA_002351795.1. GTDB lineage: Bacteria > Bacillota > Clostridia > Oscillospirales > Acutalibacteraceae > UBA1213. The sequence goes on from DEHG01000109.1 coordinate 5,127, forward strand.
GAGCAGTTATCTTCAAGCAGGAATTTCAGTACATCAGACTTCGGCAGACCGTCAAGCCCCGGCGCATAGTCAAGTACCTTTTCAACTTTCTTGCCGCCTATGGACTGGATATCTCCACGGAAATCCTTCATTATGCTCTGCATCTTCGCAAAGCCTGACGAGCCTTCAAATTCATAGAAATGAAGTGTATTCAGGCAATAGCCGTATTTCCTGTACAGTTCATCAAGCTTGTCGATAAGTGAAATGCCCCTCGTCTTGTAATAAGCGAACATCTCGCATATCAGGAACGCACCGTCAACAGCGTCCTTGTCACGGACATAGCCGCCGCTGAGATAACCGTAGCTTTCCTCCATGCCGAAGATAAAGCTGTCCTCCCTGCCCTGCTGTTCAAGCACGCCGATCTGCTCACCGATAAACTTGAAGCCTGTCAGTACATTTACGGTACGCACACCATATTCGGCGGCGATACGTTCAGCCATATCTATTGTAACGATGGTTTTCATAAACACCGGGTCAGCCGGCATAGTACCATGCTCTATTCTCTTTGTGCAGATATAATCAAGAAGAAGCATACCTGTTTCGTTTCCGGAAAGAAGCTGATAATCGCCCTTCGATGTCTTTACGGCAATACCCACACGGTCACAGTCAGGGTCGGTAGCCAGAAGCAGGTCTGCATTGTACCTTTTTGCATATTCCATTCCGAGGGACATAGCCTCTTTTATCTCCGGGTTCGGATAGGGGCAGGTCGTGAAATTGCCGTCAGGCTCTTCCTGCTCTTTTACAACGGTAATATTTGTGTAGCCGCTTTCTTTCAGGGTACGCAGAACAGGCTTTAAGCCCGTACCGTGAAGCGGCGAAAATACGATAGCAACATTCTTGTCTATCTTATCGTCGGCAGTCAGAACAGACTGCTTTTTTACTTCCTCGACGAAATCAGTATATATATCCTCGCCGATATATTCTATCATACTGCTTGCAACACCGGCATAAAAATCACTTGTCTTTACGTCAGCAAAGATATCCAGTTTTTCTATCTCCGAAAGGATAGTCTTTGCCGCCTCGGTCGTTATCTGGCAGCCGTCCGCGCCGTAGACCTTATAGCCGTTGTACTTTGACGGATTATGAGAAGCAGTTATCATGATACCTGCGGCGCATTTCAAAGCCCTTACAGCATAGGAAAGACACGGTGTCGGCATAAGCTCTGTGTAGATATACACCTTTATCCCGTTAGCCGCAAAGACGCCGCTTGCGACCTTTGAGAACAGGTCAGACTTAATCCTCGAATCATAGCTTACAGCTATCTTCCTTTCATTTTCCGGGAAGTTCTTTATCACATAGTCCGCAAGACCCTGTGAAGCCTTTGCAACGGTATGTATATTCATCCTGTTCGTTCCTGCGCCTATAACGCCCCTCAGACCGCCTGTACCGAAGGCAAGGTCACGATAGAACCTGTCCTCTGTTTTTGCGCTGTCGCCCTTTATAGCGGCAAGCTCGGCTTCTACATCGCTGTCGCCCTTTGCAAGGGACAGCCAGCGTTCATATTCCTTCATATAGTCCATAA
>DEHG01000109.1:6753-10296 GCA_002351795.1 Ruminococcaceae bacterium UBA2806
AACCGAATCGGCAGGAACGAAAATGCAGTCGCCTTTGAAAAACGGCAGAGCTTCATCTCCATAGAAAATAACTCCGCAGCCGCCGACACAAAGCAGTACATTGAATGATGTGCTTCCGGTCTGCATTGTTACCATTTTCTGATTTGTTTCGGTATTCAGCATAATGCGTTCGACCTGGAAATATTTACAGCGGCAGAGAAGCTCACTTGCCCAGCCCGGCTGATATTTTAGGACACGCATTGGCTGTCTGGGGCTTGCACTGCCGTCAAGATTTGCAACAGCAAGAGCCTTTTCAACATGAAGAGGACGCTTTTTGCCGTTCTTGTCTATGCGGTCATAATCGTAAAGTCTGTATGTCAGGTTCGAGTTTTCCTGTATCTCAGCGATAAGAGCGCCGGCGCCTATTGCGTGTATCGTTCCGGCTTCGATATAGAAAACATCGTCCTTTTTTATATTCACCTTTTGCAGATATTTTTCAAGTCTGCCGTTTTCTATCGCAGTTTTTATCTTATCACGGTCTGTTTTATGGTGCAGACCGTAGACCAGTTTTGCATCCGGTGACGCATCAAGGACATACCACATTTCAGTCTTGCCAAGCTGTCCGTTTTCATTCTCCATTGCATATTCGTCATTCGGGTGTACCTGAACGGACAGGTCTTTCTTTGCGTCAATAAATTTTATAAGTATCGGCAGTTCTGTTTTATTCTCCGGATTTGTCCCGATGAATTCAGGGTGCATTTTAAGCACTTCTGTCAGCGACAGCCCCGAAAATGCCCCGCTGACAACTGTGCTCGGTCCGTCCGGGTGTGTTGAACATTCCCATGTTTCCGAAAGAGGGGAAAGGGGGATGTTCTTCCCGAAATCATAATTCAGCCTGTCGCCGCCCCAGAGATAGTCCTTGCCGACAGGCTTTAGCAGAAACGGCTTGTTTATTTCAGTCGAGAGGGAACTTCTGTTTATCCTGTACATTGATATCCTCCCCAAGCTGAACCTCTATCAGTTGAAGCTCAGTCTTTGCGAAAACTGTATGACGGCAGCCTGCCTGCATTGTAATGACATCGCCGGCCGTAAATTCCTGCTCCATGCCGTCAACAATTGTCGTGCCTTCGCCGGAAATGCAGACCCATACTTCATCACGGTTTTTATGGCTGTGATAATTCATTTTATTGCCGGGGTTCAGCGTGACCTTGATCGTCAGGCTTTTGTCCTCAACATCAAGCACACGGAAGCTTCCCCATGACTTCTCTGCAAACATGATCTGCTGATCTATCTTATCAACATAGGGCTTTATGTAGCTTGACTGCTCCTTATCGGAAACGAGAATTCCCTCCGGGCTTGCAGAAATGACAACATCATGCAGACCCATTGCAAGTATCGGGACATTCAGCTCATTTATAATATTAACGCCTGAGCAGTTCTCGTTCATCATAGCGTCACCGATAGCGGCATCTTCCATAGCCTCTGTGAGAGTATTCCATGTGCCGAGATCCTTCCACTGACCACGGAAACGCATGACCTGTATCCTGCTTTCCTTTTCAACAACAGCATAGTCAAAGCTTATCTTTGTCAGTGTATCGTACTTTGCGAAAAGGTCGCTGTAATCAGTAAAATCTATAAGCTCGTGCGACCTGTCAAGAACGTATTTCAGCTTATAAGCAAATACACCGCCGTTCCAGAGTGCGCCCTGTGCTATGTAGCTTTCAGCGGTCTTTGTGTCAGGCTTTTCCTTGAAGGTTGAAACTGCGCTTACTTCATCCTTGCTTTCGGGTATGATATAGCCGTACTTTTCGCTGGGATAAGTCGGCTCGATGCCCATGAGGACAAGGTTTGCTTCTCCCTTGTCAGCCTGCTCGCCGAGGGCTTTGAGGGCGGCAAAATAATCGTCCTCAACATATGGGTCGACCGGGCAGACAACAACTGCTTCATTCTCGGAAACGCCGAGAACATCATGAAGATATGCGGTAGCTAAAGCGATAGCCGGGAATGTATCCCGTCTGCACGGTTCAACGGAAATGCCGACCTCGTCACCAAGCTGATTATGTATAGCTGAGACCTGAGTTTTAGAGGTAGCGATAGTCACCTTTGCATCGGTGTCGATCTTCTTTATCTGACGGTAAACACGCTGAACCATTGATTCATAGCCGTCCTCCGTCTTGAATATCTTTATAAACTGTTTTGAGCGTATATCATTTGAAAGCGGCCAAAGTCTTTTTCCTGAACCGCCGGAAAGTAAAACTATATTCATATCAATTACCTCTCTGCCCTCATGGGATTGTTGAGGAAGTCTTCGTATGAAAGGCGTATGCCTTCTTCAAGCTCGGTCTTGTATTTCCAGCCGAGTGCTTCTGCCTTTGATACATCAAGCAGCTTTCTCGGTGTGCCGTTGGGCTTTGAGGTATCCCAGCGTATTTCTCCCTTGTAGCCGATTACCTTTGCAACAAGCTCGGTCAGTTCCTTAATGGTCAGCTCCTTGCCTGTGCCGGCGTTTACGGTTTCGTTTCCGCTGTAATTGTTCATCAGGAATACACAAAGGTTTGCAAGGTCGTCAACATAAAGGAATTCACGCAGCGGTGAACCGTCGCCCCAGCAGGTAACAAATTCTGCACTGCTTTCCTTTGCCTCGTGGAAACGGCGGATAAGTGCCGGAAGTACATGGCTGTGTGTCGGGTGATAGTTGTCGTTGGGGCCGTAAAGATTTGTCGGCATAACGCTGATATAATCAGTACCATACTGTCTGTTCAGGAACTCGCAGTATTTCAGACCTGAAATTTTAGCAAGAGCATAAGCTTCGTTTGTCTTTTCAAGCTCAGAAGTGAGCAGACAGCTTTCCTTCATCGGCTGAGGCGCCATTCTCGGATAAATGCAGGACGAGCCGAGGAACTCCAATTTCTTACAGCCGTTCTGCCATGCGGAGTGAATGACATTCATTTCGAGTATCATATTGTCATACATAAAGTCAGCCAGTGCGTTCTGGTTTGCGATGATACCGCCGACCTTTGCGGCGGCTAAAAATACATATTCAGGGCGCTCCTCTGCAAAAAACTTTTCAACAGCATCCTGTCTGCAAAGGTCAAGCTCCTTATGTGTGCGTGTGATTATATTCGTGTAGCCCTGTCTTTGGAGTTCACGGACGATCGCCGAACCGACCATTCCCCTGTGACCTGCTACATAGATTTTTGCGTTTTTCTCCATCATAATAATTCCCCTTTATATCGTACACAGCTTGTCGGCGACCTCGTCTGCACAGTCATAGAACTCTGCATAACTGCCGTCAAGCGTTTTTATTTTGTTTATAATACTTTCTATATCTTTCAGATCATCCTGCTGTACGGAAACGGCAAGATGCTTTTCTTGTAACAGTTTTATTGTTGTCCTGTCCTCTAAAACACTGTCACGGCTGAACAGCGCCATCGGCTTTTTCGCAAGCAGACATTCCGATACAGTGCCCCAGCCTGCTTTTGTTATGACATAATCGGCGGCGGCTACATAGTCCTGAGTGTTTATCGTAGAGTACGGCACGATTTCTGCATTTTCACCGACAAG
>DEHG01000153.1:0-20656 GCA_002351795.1 Ruminococcaceae bacterium UBA2806
AATTTGTTTTCGGAAAAAATAAAATATGACAATAATAAGGCTGTGCGACAATCATATTCAGATGTCTAATGACATTGTAAGTCATATATTTTAAAATTTATACAGGTGTTACAGATCGTATCAAGCGATCGTAAAATAAAAGCATATATATGCGGAATAAATTTGTAGGAGATGATGTAATGGCAGCTTTCTCAATGGATGAATACTATAGGGGAATATCTACCAATGCATATACTTATTTCGGCGCACATCCTGTATCGGATGATGACAGCGGAATAATGTTCAGAGTATATGCGCCCTCAGCGCACGGAGTGGATGTTGTCGGTGATTTTAACGGATGGAACGGCGGATATCATCCGATGAACAGACAGCCTAACGGAGTATATGAGCTTATGGTGCCTGATGCAAGAGTAGGTCAGCTCTATAAGTTCAGAGTATACCAGCAGGGCGGCGCAGTAGTGGATAAAGCTGATCCCTTTGCTTTCCATAGTCAGCTGAGACCTGATACAGCGTCCATTATTACAAGGATAGCTCCGGAAAAGATTTTCCACGATGAAAAGTGGATGAAGTCAAGGACAAAATGCTTTGACAAGCCCCTCAGCATTTATGAGATGCATATGGGTTCATGGAAAAAACCATACGGCAAAAGTGAAGCGGACGGCGGCGCACAGTGGTTCAGATATGATGAGGTCGCAGACGATCTTATCAAGTATGTTAAGGAAAATAATTTCACTCATATTGAGATTCTTCCTCTTGCAGAATTCCCGTTTGACGGTTCGTGGGGATATCAGACCTCTCAGTATTACAGCGCAACTTCAAGATACGGTACACCCGAACAGCTTATGACGTTTGTTGAAAAGTGTCATCAGGCAGGTATCGGTGTAATTATCGACTTTGCATTCGTGCATTTTGTAAGAGATAACTATTCGCTTGCACATTTTGACGGAACTGATCTTTATGAATATCCGCCCTCAGATGTTAACCAGAGTGAATGGGGTACATATAATTTTAACGTTTCCCGCGGCGAGGTTCAGAGCTTCCTTATTTCTGCCGCAGCATTCTGGCTCCATGCATATCATTTTGACGGTATCAGAATGGATGCTATTAATAATGGCATTTACTGGATGGGGAATAAGGACAGAGGCGTTAATGACCGTTCTGTTGATTTCTTTAAAAAGATGAATACAAGACTTAATGAAGAATTCAAGGGCATAATGCTTATCGCTGAGGATTCCTCAGATTATCCGCATGTAACAGATCCTGTTGAGATGGGCGGACTTGGTTTTGACTATAAATGGGATATGGGCTGGATGAACGATACTCTCAAGTATATGAAGATCGACCCGCTCTGGAGAAAGGGCAGCCATAATCTTATAAACTGGTCAATGGCATATTTCGGATTTGAGAAATTTATTCTTCCGCTGTCGCATGACGAGGTTGTACACGGAAAAGCTACCATTGTACAGAAGATGTTCGGCGGCGATTATTCGGATAAATTTGCACAGGTAAGAACACTTTATGCATATATGTTTACACATCCAGGAAAGACGCTGAATTTCATGGGCAATGAGCTTGGAATGTTCAGAGAATGGGATGAAACAAAGGAGCTTGACTGGTTCCTTCTTGACGAATATGAAATGCACAGATGCTTCCACAGGTTCTTCCGTGAGCTGGGCGGACTTGTTACGAAGAATCCTGCCTTTTATGAGAAGGATTACGATAAGGACGGCTTCCTCTGGATAAATGCAGATGACGCAGATCATAATGTATATTCATATTACAGAATGACTGACGGACAGAAGTATGTCATTGTAATCAATATGTCAAATGCAGAGTGGAAGGATTATAGGATCGGTCTGAGTGATGCTTGTACGCTTACAGAAGTCCTCAATACTGATTTTGAAATATACGGCGGCAAGGGCGTTACAAATCCTGAGCCGATAAAGTCACAGCCTGTTCAGTGCTGTCAGTGGGAACATTCGGCAGACATCAGACTTGCGCCTTTCGGAACGGCTATTTTCTCGGTCAAAGAAGACCCGAAGCCTAAGAAAAAGACTTCAAAGGCTGATAAAGCAGAAAAGCCCGAAAAGGCAAAACTAAAGTAAAGTATAAGGTTTTTGATTGAAAATCCCATAAAAAACACTTGAGTAGTATCGGAGTCGGGGTTCCGGTACTACTCGGGTGTTTTTTCGTTTGAAATATCGGACATTTCAGAAAAGCTGCCCTAAAGAATATTATCAATTGTCGGGTATTCATTTTCCTTCAGATGACGCAGAAGAATTAACGCACGTTTGGATTCAGTAATAAATACCTCGGTGTTATCATGAGAAAGACTTGTTGACGCAAGCTTCAAGGACTGGTCGATCTCGTTTGTTTTATTGTGGGAATTGAACACCATAAGTATCCTCAGCTTATTGTTCCACTTTGCAAGTGCAGAATCAGTATATAATTCAGCCTTTTTTTGATTTCCGTTTTCAAGGCTTTCAAAGGCGGAGCTTATGTCCGAGTATATCGAATCCACCGTTCTGATATTGAGGATAAAGCCTGAAAAAACTATCACCGCCGTTACAATAAGTACAGCAGCGGCGCATTTTGTTCTTGTCATATTATACACCCGCCTTTTTGATTATATTGTATTTTCTTCCTCTGTCCGCTGTCATTATGAAAATATCACTGAGTCTGACCTTTTCATTTATAAGTGTCTGGCGCAGCCATTTTTTAGTCAGACTGCAAAACTGCATAGAAGAATCGGCTATCTCTCCATCGCTTACGATCACCGCCTGCATACCGTTATCCTTTGTCTGTACTCCGAGCTGTCCTGCCTTTACCGTATCGCAGGACGGCTTTTTCAGTATGCTCATTTTGCCGTTTGTTTCGATTATAGCAAAGGATACTTCCTGTATGTCAAAGACATCCTTCTGGCGCAGCTCCTCGAAAAGATCCTCGGTACTCATTCTGAGGTCTGTCATTGCTTTCTGGTCTATCTCGCCGTTGTTTATGACTATTACGGGCTTTCCGCATATTATCTTACGGAATTTATTGCTTTTCATCATAAACAGTGAAACAAATATCTCGCATACAAGCAGTACAAAGATCGGGATAATGCCGCTGAGCATTGTCTGATCGGTATTTTGCATAGGTATTGACGCAATATCGGATATCAGCAGAGTGACAACAAGCTCGCTTGTCTGAAGATCACTTATCTGTCTTTTGCCCATTATCCTTACCGCAAATATTATGACGATGTACAGAAGTACAGTTCTGAGTACGGTTATTACCATAATTTTTCCTCCGTAAAATGGTTTCTTACTCATTTATTGTATCGTTTTTTATGCTGTATTATACAGAAATGTATAAAAAATCTTTCTCTGCAAAAATTATAAAAAGGATAGTTCTGAAATTTGCTTTCGGAACAGTCATGCAGAAACAAAAAATTATTCGGGGGGATAGCTTTGTACCGGGTATTGTCGGATATTGCCGGGATGTATAAAGCAAAAAAGAAAACACAAAGACTGAAAACGGAGAAATGCTTTTACCATAGTCTTTATCTGAATATACAGGAAATAAAGCAAAGCTTTTCTTCTTCATGTGATCTTACTGTTCATGAAATGGAGCTTAGCGGGGCGAGGGCTGCCGTTATATCCATTGATAATATGATCAATAAGGATATTCTGTCCGAGGCAGTGATAAAGCCGCTTTATGAATATGAATTTACAGGCACACCTGAGCAGATCTTTGATGTGCTGTTTTCAAAGGTTTTGTATCTGACGGATATCTCAGAGATAAACTCCTTTGAAAAGTTGTATAAAATGATACTTTCAGGCTTTGCAGTCATTTGTATTGACGGTTGTGATAAAATGCTTGCGGTCGGCGTTCAGGGATACAGTTCAAGGAGTATTTCCGAGCCTGAATCAGATATTGTGCAGAGAGGTTCAAGGGAAGGCTTTGTTGAAAGCGTCAGAGTCAATATGACAATGATAAGGAGGAGACTGAAAAATCCCGAGCTGAAATTTGAAACGATGACTGTCGGCAAAACAAGCCGCACCGAAACCGCACTTTGTTATCTTACAGGGACCGTATCGCATGAGATACTCGACGAACTAAAAAACAGGCTGAGAAACATCCCGCTTGAAACGGTATTNNAGAGAGGTTCAAGGGAAAGCTTTGTCGAGCCGATGAGAACCAATATGTCCATGCTGAGGAGGCGAATGAAAACTCCGCAGCTTTGCTTTGAAATAATGACAGTAGGAGATATTTCTAATACGGAAATATGCCTTTGCTACCTGAAAAATACCGTTTCCCCTGAAATCCTCAATGAGCTTCGCAGCAGGATAAAGAATACAGATCTTGATACGGCATTTGCGGCAGGATATATTGTTCCGTATCTTGAGGATAAGGGGAATGTTTCACCCTTCCGCAGTGTTGGCGTTACTGAAAGACCCGACACGCTTTGCGGAAAAATGAAGGAAGGGCGCATAGGCATACTTATAGACGGAGTTCCTTCCGCTCTGGTAGTGCCGTGTCTTTTTGCGGAATATTTTCAGACGATGGATGATTATTCAAACAGACCTTTTTTTGCTTTTTTTACAAGGATGCTTAAATTTATTGCTTTTTTTATGTCATTGCTTCTGCCGGGATTTTATACGGCTCTCGGAACGTTTGACCCTGAAATGTTTCCGACTCTTACGCTTAATAAAATGGCAATATCAATAGGAAATACACCGCTTTCCCTGACAGCGGAAACAATAATGATCCTCCTTGTCTATGAAATAATGCGTGAATCAGGTCTGCGTATGCCGCAGCCTCTCGGATATGCTGTCAGCATTGTAGGCGGTCTTGTAATAGGCGATACTGCGATAAATGCAGGGCTTATCGGTGCGCCGACTCTTATGGTGGTGGCAATAACTGCAATATGCTCGTATATTATCCCCGATCTGTATGCGCCGACGGCCGTTCTGAGGATAGCGTTTACATTGCTGGGAGGATTGTCCGGTATATGGGGCATAGCGGCTTTGTTATGTGTTGTCTTTATAGATCTGTGCAGTAAAACAAGCTTTGGCATACCATATATGTCGCCTGTTACGCCGTTCGGAGTAAGCGTATTCAGAGATGTGTTTTTCCGTGCGGGATGGAAAACTTTATCGGGAAAAAATGAAAAGGTGCAGAATATGCCGGGTGCTCATACGGAGGCGATGACGGATGCAGGAAATTAAACAGGAAAAAATAACGGTATCACAGCTTTTGATACTGATGTTTGTTACAAGAATAAGCTCTGTAATAATGTATCCCGAAAGCTTTTCGGGCATACTTTCGGTATGGAGTCTGATGCCTTCCCTTCTTATCAGTATTGCCTGCATTTTCATTATCTCTCTGCCGATAATATTATGCACCCATTATGAAAAAAGTGGTCTGATAAGATCAATGTATGACGGAAAAGCAATACCGCTTATCCTGATTGTGGTATCAATATACAGGGGAATGTCCGACCTGTACAGATTCAACGGGTTCAGCATAGAATACGGCGGGCTTGATCTTAGTCAGTTTTTTATTGTTGCATTGATATTTACAGCAGCCTTTTACGGAGCATGGAGGGGAATAGAGGGGATTGTAAGATTTTCTGCTTTGGTATTTATGTGGGTAGTTCTTGGGAGTATTATTGTCACAGCGGGACTTTTGCCCTCGTTTGATACGGAATTGATAAGGAGATTAGGGACAGCTTCATCCGAAGACGCTGCAGGATATCTTCCGTTTGTTCTTTCCGACGGAGGGGAGCTTATACTGCTGTTATGCTTTCTTGGAAGGACAAAAGGCAGAGCCTTTCAGAATATTATGAGGTGGAATATATTTCAGGGATTGTTCCTTATTTCCATGCTGATACTTGTAAGCGGTACGATGGGGATATATCTGAAGGATATGACATTTCCGTTTTATCATATCACAGAAGGAGCAGGATTTTTGCAAAGGCTTCATCCGGTATTTATAGGTATTGTAATATCTGCCTTTGTATGCAGACTCGGAGCCTGTCTTATAATAATCAGAGAAAGTCTGAAAAGCCTTTCTTATGATGAAAAAACAGCAGGCAGACTTTTTCCTGTTTTTGCGTGCTTGATTGTGGTGGGGGTCGTTGCCTTGAACAATGCGGCGGACTTCGCAGAAGTAATTTTCAATAACGATATTATGCTTATTTCTTTTGCCGTTATAACGATATTGATTCCTTTGATAAGACTTGGTTCGGTTTTGTTCAGCAGAAAGGGAAGAAGGGGTATTGCAGCTATACTGTCAGTTTTAATGATATGTCTGACGTTTTCAGGCTGTAAGGGTATACCGCTGAATCAGCGGCTTATCATTCAGGGAATAGGTATTGACCGCATAGAAAATGAATATAAAATGACCCTGCTGACTCTTGATACCGATGCTGATGAAAGTGAAAACGCCGTTAAGATAATAAGAGGCACGGGAAAAGATATTGAACAGGCAAAGCGGCAGATAGAGGAATCAACAGGAAAAAGATGTCTTTTCAGTCAATGCCTGTTTGTGATAATGAACAGGAAAGCTGCCGATGAAGATGACAACAGTCTTGGTTTTTTCTGTAATAACAAAGAGATAATAAAGACGCTTAATCTTATGGTCAGTGACGACAGCAGCAGATTATTGACGGATGCAGTCGAAAAAAATGGTTATCACAGCGAGGATATAAATATGGTGACGGACAGCAGCGTCATAAAAAGTGACAGACCGCATTGTACCCTTTTCGATTATATAGCGGAGAAAAATTATGGAGAAAAAGGACTTTCTTTGCCGGTGATAGAAAAAGACCGGAAAACAGGCATGCTTATTTCACAAAAAAGTTACACTTTGAAATAATCATAACTTATTCTGAAAAGTATAGAGACAAAGGATATTTTCACCTATACTGCATAATAAGAAGACCCTTTGCTTGCGCTCAGGATGACAAAGCTGTTATTGTAATCTCTATATTATTATACAGTTTATGGATGTTTTTGGTTTTATATTTATCATATTTATCAGAATAGGGGTTTATCAATTGTTAAAGCGCCTGTATCCTTGACAAAATTATTCATGTGATGTATACTAATAAAAGTTGAGTTTTTGGGTTTTTCTTGAAATGAAGCCTGTTTTATATTTCACAGGGGGAAGATAAAGTGAATAATTTTAAAGATTTAGTAATAGCCGTTGCAGGTACAGGCTATGTCGGTCTGTCAATAGCTACTCTGTTGTCACAGCACCATAAAGTATATGCAGTTGATATTATTCCCGAAAAGGTGGAAATGATAAATAAAAGGAAATCGCCTATTCAGGATGACTATATAGAAAAATACCTTGCTGAAAAAGAGCTTGATCTTACAGCAACTATGGACGGCAGGGAGGCATATAAGCAGGCTGATTTTGTCGTTATTGCAGCCCCGACGAATTACGATTCAAAGACACAGCATTTTGATACTTCTGCTGTTGAAAGTGTTATTGATCTTGTTATTGAGTCAAATCCGGATGCTGTAATGGTTATAAAATCTACCATTCCTGTAGGATATACGGAATCTATACGCAGAAAAAAGAAAACCGATAAGATCATTTTCAGCCCCGAATTTCTCAGGGAATCAAAGGCACTTTATGATAATCTCTATCCGAGCCGTATTATTGTCGGAACGGATATGAATGATGAAAAGCTTACCGAGGCAGCGGAGATCTTTGCAAAGCTGCTTCAGGAGGGCGCATTAAAGGAAAATATAGATACACTGTATATGGGCTTTACAGAGGCTGAGGCAGTAAAGCTTTTTGCCAATACCTATCTTGCGCTGCGTGTAAGCTATTTTAATGAGCTTGATACCTATGCGGAAATGAAGGGTCTTGATACTCAGATGATAATAGACGGCGTATGTCTTGATCCGAGAATAGGGGGACATTATAATAACCCGAGCTTCGGTTACGGCGGATACTGTCTGCCTAAGGATACCAAGCAGCTTTTGGCGAATTATTCTGATGTTCCGCAGAACCTTATTGAAGCGATCGTAGAAAGCAACCGCACAAGGAAGGACTTTATCGCTGACAGAGTTTTGCAGAAGGCAGGGTATTATTCATATTTCAACAGGGGAGATTTCAGTCCCGAAGAAGAAAAGAAATGTGTTGTCGGTGTATTCAGACTGACAATGAAATCAAATTCGGATAATTTCCGTCAGTCTTCAATTCAGGGAGTAATGAAAAGAATAAAGGCAAAGGGAGCGCAGGTCATAGTATATGAGCCGACGCTTGAGAATGATTCTACATTTTTTGGCAGCAGGGTCGTAAATGATCTTGATGAATTCAAAAAAGAATGTAATGCGATTATTGCCAACAGATATGATCCGTGTCTTGATGATGTACAGGATAAGGTCTATACAAGAGATCTGTTCAGAAGAGATTAAAAATATGCCGCTTTGCTTTTGCAGGGCGGCATATCGACAAAATGTTGGTATTCGATAATAACAAATGAATAGATGAATCCGGCATTAGGGGGAAAATTATGGAATTAATAAAATACGGAATAAAAAAGCATCCGTACCTGAGCTTGTTTTCAGCATGGTTTCTGACATTTATGACGTTCGGATGCTTTGAAGTAGGCGCTGTTTTGCCTGTGAACTATCTTTCACCTGTTGTATTTGCATCGGCAGTTGTTATTTTTGAATACCTTTTTATGAAAAAGAAAAACATTGACGATGAAAAATTGAAAAAAGATCTGATAAAGACAATTATCGTTGTTTTATCTGCAGCAGGATATCTTATTATAACGCTTGCAGTTTTTTCTGTCGTTCCGCACATGAGTGGCATGACCGGCAGAAATTCGATTATTCCGCTTGTTTTTCTGACTATTCCGATCATTGTATTTTCTGTTTATCTTACCATCAGAAAAAAGTGGACATACTATAAGGCTGTAGTCACATTGCTTTCATTCAGTTTTGTTCTGCATCTTTTCTTTCTGATGTATTCCATGCTTATATATCAGTACGATCAGGGTAGCTTTTATGGCACTGAGATCGGTCATTTTGGTTATATAAAATACATTTATACTAATTTTTCTTTGCCTCAGTTTGATCCCAGATTAAAATGGCAGTATTATCATCCTCCTTTAAATCATATAATATGCGCTGTATTTATGAGAATTCAGACTGCGTTTGGAGTAAGCTTTCTGACAGCGGCAGAAAATCTTACATTTTTGCCTTTTCTGTATTATATGAATACACTTATTATCTTCCATAGGCTCTCACTGAAGACAGGACTTGAGAAGAAGTATTCGATATACATACTGGCAGTGACTGCTTTTTCTGTCGGGCTGCAATTTACAGGCGGTTAGCATACAGTATAATTCCTGTTTTTTATTTTTTTTATTTTTNNAATTTACAGGCGGTTATATTAATAATGATATGCTGTCTGTAATGTTCATGATGCTTGCGGTATCTTTATCAATAAACTGGTATAAAAACAGAAAGATTTCAAATATGATCCCCATAGCAATATGCTTCGGACTTGGAATGTTTACAAAGTTGTCTATGTGGATGTGTTCGGTTCCGATAGCAGTATTATTTATTTCTGCACTTATAGATGTAATACGCAGAAAGCAATTCAAAGATTTGCGAAAAATGATAGGTCAGATGTGTGTATTTCTGACGATATCCGTACCAATGTCATTATACTGGAGTGTGCGAAATCTTGTCCGTTTCGGGGTACCTATAGCATACATACCAGTTTTTGATGAGCCGGATCAGTATATACTTGAAGATGTAACAACGCGTCTTTTTGATTTTAATTTGTCGCAGTTTTCTTTCCCGCAGGTAGCAAATGTTATTAACGGAGACAACTATAACGAGTATAATCCGCTTATTGCATTGATAAAGTCTTCAATGTGTACTACAGCTCTTAAATCATTCTTTATTCCTAACATCCTTTTTCCGGTGGTTTTGATTATAAGTGTGATCTCATTTGTATGTATGATATATGTACTCGTAAAAAAGCATGGTCTTGATCCGGTATATAAACTGATGTTTTTGTTGTTTTACCTTGTAGTATTGGTATCATATTATATTTTCTGTATCAAATATCCGGGTGTATGTACTGAAGAAATAAGATATGCTACGCCTGTTATATTTATCGGGGCTTATTTTATATCCTATACGCTAATGTGTATCGACAAGAAAAAGAAGAAAGCACTTTCTCTGTTTATCAGATCAGTTGTGGTGCTGTTTGTGCTGCTGTCAGCGGCAGATATAGTATGTGACGGCATAATGAATGCCATTGAATGGATGACTTTATGATTATAAATTCAATAAGCTAAGATTCTGCATTGTATGCATAAGTTATAATAGTAAGGTCAGCGAAAAATCATGACAATAAAGGACCGGCAGTTACCGGTAAAGGAGAAAAGTATGAAAGTACTGGAAAATGAACCGTTAAAAAAATACACTACCTTCCGTATGGGCGGAAATGCAAAGAAGATGTATTTTCCGGAAAGTATTGAAGAGCTTGAAAGCCTTGTAAAAAATGATCCCGATATTCTGAAATATGTTATCGGCGGGGGGTCAAATCTCATAATCAATGATGAAAGAAAATTTGACGAGGTTCTGTGTCTGAGGGAATTCAATAAGGATTTCAGCGACAAGGGTAACGGCCGTTTTTACATAGGCGCATCCGTCAGACTGCAAAAGGCAATAAAGTCCGTAAATTTAGCGGGTTACGGCGGAATGGAGTTTTTGTTTTCTGTTCCCGGACTTATAGGCGGTGCGCTGTATATGAATGCAGGTACAGGACGCAAAACAGGAAAGTATATTTCCGATTTTGTTGTATCTGTAGATATTCTCAAAAACGGCAAGATACAGACGCTTCAAAAAAATGAATGCGGTTATGATTTCAGGACTTCTGTTTTTCAAAGCTATGAAAACTGTATAATACTCGGCGGAATATTTCAGTTTCCCAAGATGTCAGCTGAGGAAGCGCAGAAGGGTATAAACGACCGTCTTGAGCTGTGCAAAAAAACGCAGGATATGTCGTATCCGAATTTCGGAACAGTATTCTGCGTGTCAAATGCGAGGATTATGGAGTATTTCTGCAAGCACCATATCGGTTTTAAAAACGGCTGTACATATTCGCCGATACGCAAAAACTGGATGCTTAACCGTGAAGAGGGTACGTTTAAACAGGCAGTGAAGCTGCTTGATAAGGTCAAGCGAATGCATAAGCTTTTCCGCAAGGAATGTAAATGCGAAGTCAGAATCTGGGAATAAAAGATATTACTGCACATAAGTATCAGTGGAAGATGTATATTATACTGTGAAAATGGCTTTTCCTGCAATAAGGGACATGCTGGATACAATTTTTTCGGAACAAGCAGAATAAATCTTGTGTTGATTTGCGATACTGTATTGACAATGGTATCTGAAAAAAATATAATAGTATAGTAAACCCATGAGGGTATCAGAAAAAATAATAAAGGCAGGTTATAAAAATGATAAGTGATGCAGTAAAATGCGGAACACAATGCGCTCCTCAGCGTTCCCTTATGAGAGCGCTCGGAATGACAGATGAAGAAATAGCAAAGCCTATGATAGGTATTGTTAGCTCCTTCAATGAGATAGTACCCGGTCATATGAATATAGACAAGATCGTGGCAGCTGTAAAGCAGGGCGTTGCAATGGCAGGCGGAAACCCTGTTGTATTCCCGGCGATCGCTGTATGCGACGGTATTGCAATGGGTCATAAGGGCATGAAGTATTCGCTTGTTACCCGTGACCTTATCGCAGATTCAACAGAAGCTATGGCAATTGCTCATGGTTTTGATGCGCTTGTTATGGTTCCTAACTGTGATAAAAATGTTCCCGGTCTGCTTATGGCTGCGGCAAGACTTAATATCCCGACAATTTTTGTCAGCGGCGGTCCTATGCTTGCAGGAAGGGTTAAGGGCGAAAAGAGAAGCCTTTCCAGTATGTTTGAGGCAGTAGGATCATATAATGCAGGCAAGATCACAGCCGAGGAATTTGATGAATTTGAAAACAAGGTATGTCCGACCTGCGGTTCCTGCTCAGGTATGTATACCGCAAATTCTATGAACAGTCTGACAGAAGTTCTCGGTATGGCACTCAGAGGAAACGGCACGATCCCCGCAGTTTATTCCGAAAGACTCCGCCTTGCAAAGCATGCCGGCATGAAGATCATGGAGCTGCTTGAAAAGAATATCCGTCCCCGTGATATTATGACAGAGGATGCATTCAGAAATGCGCTTACAATGGATATGGCGCTCGGATGCAGCACAAACAGTATGCTTCATCTTCCGGCAATTGCCCATGAATGCGGTATCGAGCTTAATCCCGATATTGCAAATGAGATCAGCTCACATACACCCAATCTTTGCCATCTTGCTCCCGCAGGTCATACATATATGGAAGATCTTAACGAGGCAGGCGGTATCTATGCCGTAATGAATGAGATCAATAAGCTGGGACTTCTCAGTACTGATATAATAACCTGTACAGGCAAGACAGTCGCAGAGAATATCAGCGGCGTTATCAATAAGGATTTCGATGTCATCAGACCTGTTGAAAATCCGTACAGCAAAACAGGCGGCATAGCTGTTCTTAGAGGCAATCTTGCGCCTGATTCATGCGTTGTAAAGCGCAGCGCAGTTGCGCCTGAGATGCTCAAGCATTCCGGTCCTGCAAAGGTATATGACAGCGAGGAAGAAGCAATGGCTGCTATCAACGGCGGAGAGATCGTTGAGGGAGATGTTGTTGTTATCCGTTATGAAGGTCCTAAGGGCGGCCCCGGCATGAGAGAGATGCTCAATCCCACATCAGCTATTATGGGAATGGGTCTTGGCAGCACAGTTGCGCTTATTACAGACGGACGTTTCTCAGGTGCAACAAGAGGCGCTTCTATCGGTCATGTTTCACCGGAGGCAGCAGCAGGCGGTCCGATTGCGCTTGTTGAAAACGGCGATATCATTGAGATCGACATAAATGCAAATACGATCAATATGAAGGTAAGCGATGAGGAGCTTGCCGCAAGACGTGCAAAGTGGCAGCCGAAGGAGCCGTCGATAAATACGGGTTATCTTGCAAGATATGCGTCACTGGTTACATCAGCAGACAAGGGCGCAGTACTTTTAGCGCAGTGTCCCGTACCTTCAACAAAATGATTATGTAAACGGGGAAACCTTAAAGGGGGGCAAAGTCCCCTCTTGCGGTTTCCTTTCCCTTTGAGAAGGAATGTAAGATTATTTTTGAGCAGAAGGAAATGGCAGCGACAGGAGATGAAGCTGCATTTGAAGCTGCATTTAAAGAAATGCTTGAAATGATACCCGAAGAGGATCAGGGTGATTTTTATGATGAATTTGCAGACGGTGAATCAAGGGTAGGCGGCTATTCTTGCTTTGTGCAAGGTCCGACTGAGTGCTATGAAATGGGAGATAAAACGGTGCTGCTTTTGCAGCTTGACTGTGACGATGAATCCGGTCTGATGTTCGGGGATGCCGGAAACTGATCTGAAAAACCGTGATTTTTCGGATATAGGCTATGACTGGGATTGCTGCTGATTTGTCTGCGTGATAGAAAAAGGTGAGATATATGAATACACTATTTACGGAAAGGCTTGTACTGCGCCCGTTCAGAGAAGACGATGCAGAGGCAGTATTCAGAAACTGGGCATATGATGAACGTGTGGCAAAATATTGCCGCTGGTCTCCTCATCAGAGTATTGAAAATACAAAGGAATTTCTGAAAATGTGTGTCGGCGCAGAATATAGCTGGGCGATAACCTTAAAGGGAAATGATGAACCTATAGGGTCAGTTGATGTTGTCGGGAAAAACAGTTCAGGCGTATATGAAATAGGCTATGTCCTGATGTATGACCATTGGGGAGAAGGCATTATGACAGAAACGGTAAGCGCTGTTATAGAGGAGCTTTTCCGCTGTGGATTTGACAGGATCGGTGCTTGTCATATGATCGATAATCCCGCATCTGGACGAGTTATGGAAAAATGTGGAATGACTTATATAAGAAATGATATGAGTATCAGAAAATTCGGTTCTGATGAAAAGTGTGAAGTCAGATATTATGAAATAAGCCGCAAGCCGTGAGTTTTGATTACTTGGGAGGAATGAAAATGCGTGAAGCGCAATGGGAAGATTATGAGCTGATCGACTGCAGCGACGGCGAAAGACTGGAAAGATGGGGGGATATTATCCTCATCCGTCC
Source organism: Ruminococcaceae bacterium UBA2806 (assembly GCA_002351795.1). Classification (GTDB taxonomy): domain Bacteria; phylum Bacillota; class Clostridia; order Oscillospirales; family Acutalibacteraceae; genus UBA1213. Next base: position 14,236 of record DEHG01000153.1, read on the forward strand.
TGATCCGCAGATAATCTGGCATACGGAAAAGAAAAATCCGCTGTGGAGACAGGCTCATGCCCGATATAAAAGAAGCTCCAGCGGCGGCGGCGCATGGCAGTATAATAAAAAAGTGCCGCAGCAGTGGAAGATCAAATATAAAGAGCTGACCTTCGGGATAAAACCAATGGGCTTCAAGCATACGGGTGTTTTTCCCGAGCAGGCAGTAAACTGGGATTTCGTTTCGGAAAAGATACGCTCTGCGGGGCGTCCGGTGAAGGTTCTCAATATGTTTGCATATACAGGCGCAGCTACACTTGCCTGTCTTGAAGCGGGCGCAAGCGTTTGTCATGTCGATGCCTCAAAGGGCATGGTGCAATGGGCAAAGGAAAATGCCCAGCTCAGCGGACTTGCGGATAGACCCGTAAGGTGGCTTGTAGACGACTGTGTAAAATTCGTGCAGAGGGAACACCGCAGGGGCAATAAATATGACGGAATAATAATGGATCCTCCCTCCTACGGCAGAGGACCCGGCGGAGAGGTATGGAAGCTTGAGGAACAGCTTTTTTCATTGGTTGAACTGTGTATTCCTATACTGTCCGATGACGCATTGTTTTTTATATTGAATTCGTATACAACAGGACTGCCGCCCTCAGTAATGGAATATCTTCTCAGCGTTATGATAAAGCCGGAATTCGGCGGCAGGGTAAGCAGCTCCGAGATAGGACTTCATGTTACACAAAGCGGTCTGACACTTCCATGCGGCAGCACTGCGATCTGGGAGAAATAAATGGAAGAATTTATAAAGATAGAAAATGTATATTTCAGCTATGATGAATCTGAGGAGGGCAAAAGCTTTGCGCTTTCCGGGATTGATCTGACGATAAACAGAGGAGAATTTGTTGCTGTTGTCGGTCATAACGGCTGCGGAAAATCGACTCTTGCAAAACACCTGAATTCATTGTATATTCCCACAACGGGAGACATTTTCGTTGACGGCATTAATACAAAGGATGATGACAGACTTTTTGAAATAAGAAAAAAAGTTGGTCTGGTTTTGCAGAATCCAGATAATCAGATAGTAGCTGGTATTGTAGAGGAGGATGTAGCATTTGGCTGCGAGAACCTTGGCATACCGTCAAAGGAAATAAGAAAAAGAGTTGATAATGCCCTTAAAGCGGTGGATATGTATGAGTACCGCACCCATTCTCCCGATAAGCTTTCAGGAGGTCAGAAGCAGCGCATTGCTATTGCGGGAATAATCGCAATGGAGCCTGAATGTATTGTTCTTGACGAGCCTACCGCAATGCTTGATCCGCAGGGCAGGGAAGAGGTCATGACGACAATAACCCGTCTGAATAAGGAGCTTGGCATAACGATCGTACTTATAACTCACTATATGGAGGAAGCAGTCACAGCCGACAGAGTTGTGATGATGGACGGAGGAAAGGTATTGCTTTCTGGTAAGCCGAAGGAAGTTTTTTCTAAGGTCGAGCTTCTGAGAAAGCACCGTCTTAATGTACCGCAGGCAACGGAGCTTATTTATCGTCTGAAAGGCTGCGGCTATGATCTGCCGGGCGGTATTCTGAACGAGGAAGAATGTGTACAGGCTTTGCTTGAATGTATGAAAAAACGAGGTGAACGAAGTGTCGGTATTAAAGGCTGAAAATATCAAATTAGTATACGGCGCAGGCACTTCATTTGAAAAGACTGCCCTTGATGATGTAAGCTTTGAAATAGAAAAGGGAGAATTTGTCGGGATAATCGGGCATACAGGCTCAGGCAAGTCTACCCTTGTGCAGCTGCTCAACGGTCTGTTAAAGCCGACTGAGGGCAGGATATATCTTAACGGTAAGGATATCTGGGAAAAGCCGAAGAAGATCAGGAATGTCCGCTTTAAGGTCGGTATGGTTTTCCAGTATCCGGAGTATCAGCTGTTTGAAGAAACTGTATATAAGGATATTGCTTTTGGTCCGAAGAATATGGGGCTTGAGGAAGAGGAAATTGATAAAAGGGTCAGGGAAGCAGCAGTTTTTACGGGGCTGCGTGAAGACCAGCTTGAAGCATCGCCTTTTGAATTATCTGGCGGTGAAAAAAGACGTGCGGCAATTGCGGGTGTTATCGCAATGGATCCCGAGGTGCTTATTCTTGACGAACCGACAGCGGGACTTGATCCCCTTGGAAGAGAAGCTCTGCTTTCACAGATAGCAGATTTCCACAGGGTAAGAAAAAATACCGTCCTGCTTGTATCGCACAGTATGGAGGATATTGCAAGGATATCCGATAGGATACTTGTGATGTCAAAGGGCAGGAAGGTCATGCTTGACAGCACGAAGAATGTGTTTTCGCATGGAAGAGAGCTTGAAAGCATAGGGCTTAAAGTTCCTCAGATCACAAAGATAATGATGATGTTAAAGGAAAAGGGAGTCAATGTCGATACATCGGTACTGACGGTGGAAAAGGGATTCAATGAAATATTGAATATCCTTTCACAAAAGACAAAGGAGTAATATTTTGGTAAGAGAGATCACGCTCGGACAGTATATGCCCGGTAAGTCGTTTTTACATAAAATTGATCCGAGAACAAAGACAGTCCTGCTTATTGCATATATTGTGTTTATATTTTTGTGCAGGAATTTTATTTCTTTGCTGATAATGTCTTTGTTTTCGCTTCTTGTAATTTTCATGACGAAAATAAGCTTCATGAAATACCTGAAAAGTCTGCGTATGATACTGTTTGTCATAATACTGACAGGCTTTTTTAATATTTTTTACGGCAGCGGAGAAGTACTGTGGCAGTGGCAGCAGTTAAAGATAACGAGTGGGGGACTTATAAACGCCGCCTTTGTTATCGTAAGGATATCTATGCTGATGATGGTAAGCTCGGTGCTTACATATACGACGTCGCCTACAGACCTTACAGACGGTCTTGAAAGACTTATGAAGCCGCTGAAAATATTTCATGTAAAGGTGCATGAGATAGCGATGATGATGACAATAGCGCTGCGCTTTATACCTGTACTTCTTGAGGAGACAGATAAGATAATGAACGCCCAGAAGGCAAGGGGCGCAGATATGGAAAGCGGTAATCTTATAAAGAGGGTAAAGTCGCTTATACCTGTTCTGATACCGCTTTTTGTTTCGGCTTTCCGCAGAGCCGGAGATCTTGCAACGGCAATGGAATGCCGCTGCTATAACGGTGACAAGAACCGCACAAGGATGAAGGTACTTCATTTTTCGATAAAGGATCTTATTGCGCTATTGGGGTGTCTTGTAGTGTTTGCCGCTGTAATTGTCGGTAATATGTATTTTCCGGCTGTAATATAAGCCGTAAAGTTGGAGTTAATATGAGAAATATTCTGCTTACAATGATGTATGACGGTAGCTGCTTTCACGGGTGGCAGATACAAAAAAATGCCGTATCCGTTCAGGAGGTTTTTCAGAGAGGTCTGTACCGTGTTTTCGGAGAGGTCGATATTAAGGGCTGCAGCCGGACGGATTCGGGCGTACATGCAAATATGTACTGCGTAAGCTTCCATACGGATCACAGGATACCTGTTGAGAAAATACCGGCGGCGGTGAATAATTATCTTCCGCCGAGCATTGCTGTTCTTTCTGCAAAGGAAGTATCTGATGATTTCCACGCAAGATATTCCTGTAAGGGAAAAGAGTATATATATAAGATCTGGCATGATGATATCAGGAATCCGTTTCTTGAAAAATATGCTCTGCATTACTGGTACCCGCTTGATATTGAGCTTATGAACAGGGCAGCAGCGCATCTTGAAGGGTATCATGATTTTACATCCTTCTGTACTCTCGACAACAGGGAAAAGGGTGATTTTCACAGGACTGTAAAATGTGTGAGAGTTGAAGAACTTGATCATCTTGTTACGATAAAGGCGGAAGCGGACGGATTTTTATATAATATGGTGCGGATAATAGTAGGTACCTTGCTTTACGTTTCCCAGAGAAAGATAGATCCGGACGATATACCCGGAATAATTAAAGCTGAGGACCGGAATGCTGCCGGACCTACAGCACCGGCACACGGACTGTATCTGAACAGGGTATTCTACTGAACAAAAAAGAAAAAGGAGAATGAAGGTATGAAAAAGCCTGATTTTCTGAAAAAAAAGAAGAAACGGGAAAAACAGTCGGATCGAAAATATATGAGCTACGAGGATGTTCCGCTTACTACTTTCAAGGACAACGATCCTGCTCCTGCAAATCTGACAAAAAAGTTTTTTAAAGTTCTGGCAATAATGTTTGTAGGTGTAATAACTGTTCTTGCACTTGTAAACATAGATAAACTCACACCTGATAATATATCGCACTGGATACAGTATGAGCTTCTCGGAAAATCCGAGGGCGGCGGCTATCCGGCACGTTTTGTCGGTACATCTATCAATACTGAGAATTTTGCTGTAATGGATCGTTCTCCTGTATATTGCAGCAATACTTCAATAGTTGTGCTTAATTCAAATGCCGGTGAATATCAGAATAACCAACATTCCTTTGCTAATCCTATCATGAAAACCTATAACGATTATTCTCTGATATATAATGCTGATGCGACAGGATACAGAATAATTGACCGAAATTCAATATTGTATTCTGGAACGGCAGAACATAAGCTTTTCGATGCAGATATAGCAGGCAACGGCACATATGCGCTGCTTACATATGGAAGTGATTATCTTTCGGAGCTTACTGTAAACGGAAAGGATAACAAAAAGATATACGGCTATTCTTTTGCGGAATATTATGTCAGCAATGTATCTGTCAGTCCTGATGGCACAAGAGCTGCTCTCAGCGGAATTTCGGCAAAGGACGGGGCGCTTATTTCGGTCATATACATACTTGACTTTTCACAGAAGGCTTATTTTCAGAAATATGAATTTGAGGATACCTATATTTATGATATATGTTATCTTGAAAACAATAAAGTCATTGCAATCGGTGACAATGCCGTTATTCACGTTGATATAGACAAGAAAAAATTCAAGGAATTATCATACAATTCAAGAGTTCTGACGACCTATTCCATTAAAAAGGATTACGGAGTTGTATTATCGCTTTCGGAGAACCCTGACGGAAGGGAATGTGATATTGTTGCGATAAACTCTGACGGAAAAAAAGATTCAGAGGTTGCGACAGGACAGCGTATTTTATCACTTGATTATTACAATGAAAAGATATGCGTTCTGATGCTTAATGATTTTTCCATTTATAATTTCAAAGGCTCACAGCTGTATCATCAGGAGGTTTCATCCGACGCCCGTAAGATATGCTTTTGTGATGCGAACACATTGTATATTTTAGGTACAAGCAATATTTATAAATATCAAGCTGATTATTCGTAAAAAATACCGTTCCGGAAATATCTCCCGGAACGGTGACTTTTTTATACCAGATCCATTACTTCAACGCTTCTTTCAACAAAGCCTTCAAGCTCTGCTGCGGAAAGCTTTCTCTGACTGAGAACTGCAAGATCATAAATATGTCTGCAAAGCAGGTTTCTCTTTTCATCATCATATTCTGTCAGCTTTTTGATAATAGAATTAGCAGTGTTGATTATCAGAGTTTCCTTTGCCTTTTCATTGTTTGCACCGAACATATCGCCGTAGATACGGTTCATATCGTTGATCCTTCTCTGATATTCATTAATTGTTATAACAGCAGGAGTACCCTCGGTTTTGAGTGCCTGAGCCTTTATTTCAAGCTTTTCCATTCCCAGCGCATCTTTGAAAAGCGTTATAAGCTTATTGTTCTTTTCTGCATCAACGCCTTCCTCATCAGCTTTCAGAGCTTCGTCAACATCAGAGTCTATTCTTACAAATTTTGTACCTGCTTCCTTGTATTCAAGATAGGTTACAAAATGAGTGTCAATATTATGTTCAAGAATAATAGCATCAATGCCGTTGTCCTTGAATATCTTTACATACTGAGCCTGAGCGTTCATATCAGAAACATAATATACTTTATCATCATATTTCGGTATCTCGCTGAATGTCTTGAATTCTCCGTCAGTTGTTTTGTAAAGGATTATATCCTTCATTCTTTCATAGAATTTGTCATCCTTTATGCAGCCGAATTTGATAAAGGGAGAAATATCATCCCAATAGCTTTCATATTCCTTGCGCTCGTTCTTGAATACGCTTACAAGCTTATCGGCAACCTTCTTTGTGATATGCTTTGAAATCTTAGCGACCTCGCCGTCATTCTGCAGGAATGATCTTGAAACATTAAGCGGAAGATCGGGACAGTCTATGACGCCCTTGAGAAGCATAAGGAATTCCGGAACTACCTCTTTGATATTATCTGCGATATAAACCTGATTTGAGAAGAGCTTTATCTCACCGGGCATTACCTGAAGCTTATCTGTCTGCTTGGGGAAATAAAGTATACCCTTGAGATTGAAGGGATAATCCATATTCAG
>DEHG01000153.1:20808-21494 GCA_002351795.1 Ruminococcaceae bacterium UBA2806
TCCTTTTCATCCTTTTCATCCTTCTTGTCCTGTACACAGGTGAAGAATATTTCATAGGGCATGAAGTGACAGTATTTTTTCAGGACTGAGCGCAGTTTTATGCTGTCGCAGAATTCCATGCCGTCTTCGGAAAGGTGCATGATAACTGATGTACCTTTTTCTGTCCTGTCGCTGTCCGTGATCTCATAGGTGCTGCTGCCGTCGCTTGACCAGTGAACAGCCTCGGCGTCCTTCTGATAGGAAAGAGTATCAATTTCAACAGTATCCGATACCATATATGCAGAGTAGAAGCCAAGACCGAAATGACCGATAATACCGCCGTCAGCATCAGTCTTGTCGCTGTACTTTTCGATAAACTCCTTAGCGCCGGAAAAAGCTACCTGTGTGATGTATTTTTCAACCTCATCGGCTGTCATACCAAGACCGTTATCGCTTACAGTAAGTGTTTTAGCGTCCTTGTCAAGTATAACGTCAATACGGGGCTTAGCTCCGTCGTCCTCGGCTTCACCGATCGTACAGAGGCTCTGATACTTTTTAATAGCATCGCAGCCGTTGGCGATCATTTCTCTGAGGAAAATATCCTTATCGGAATAAAGCCACTTTTTGATTATCGGAAAAAGATTTTCCGAATCAACTCTGATCTGTCCTTCTTTTTTCAATTTAATTACCTCGTATAATAGATTTTA
>DEHG01000088.1 GCA_002351795.1 Ruminococcaceae bacterium UBA2806
GCTTTTTATTGCTGTCTTATTCATTTTCTTATCATCTCCCTGAAATGACAGTTTGCAGCTGCAAAATAAAAACAGGCTGTCACACAAGCATAAAAATGCAGTGCGGCAGCCTGTATCAGTAAAAAATATTATTAAGTAAACACTGAATAAATTGTTTTTTGAGATTTGGAGCCAACCGAAAATGGCGGAATGTGGAGCTGTCTCGCCTGCCGGCTCGGTCGGTGCTTCTGCCTTCGGAAGAGGTGTCCACCGGACACCCGCACCCCCACACTCCTAACGCTAATTAATCAGCGTTTCCTTAATAGAAAAGACAAACGAGTAAATTATGCTTGTGTGATATCATGCAGGCCAGTTGCTCAGGGCGGCTTTAAGAGCAGAAGCGGAATACTTTGTTTTCTTTCCGAGAACGTAAGTCCAGTTGGAATTGAATTCCGTATAGGTGCTGAGATATGGATAGACGTGTGAGTCAAACTGATCTTTAGATACATCTCGTCCGTCAATGTGATAATAGCCGCCGTTAGGACTTTCCGGGGTAATGAGTTTGCAGGACGCATCAAGTACACGCTCAAAATAACCGTCTTTAAGCTCGCCTACAATAAGGCTTGCATAATCGCTTCTGCCGTAAAGCAGGGCTATCTGTCTGGACTGAGGGTTGTACATTATTTTCTGATTTATAACTATATGTTCGGTTGCATCCGTTGCCTTCCCGTCAGCAAAGCTGAAGATTATGCCGTCGTAATAGGATTCGTCTTCTGTAGCTATGATAAGCTCGGGCTTTCCGTCCTGATCTATGTCGAGAAGCTCAAAATCTATATTCTGCGGCGCACCGTCGTCTGAAATGGATTTGATATATTCATCTGCTGATTTTATATACTGCTCCTGCCATGGGATCTGCGGCTCGGCGGACTTTTCGGACTGTTCTCCTGAATCTTCGCTTTGTTCTGATGATCCCTCCGACTCAGAGCCTTCTTTGCTTTCTTCGCTTTCTGCGGAGCTTTCAGCACTGCTTTCCTCTATGCTGCTTTCTGCGGAGCTTTCAGCGCTGCTTTCCTCTATGCTGCTTTCAATGGAGCTTTCTGTGCTGCTTTCCTCTGTGCTGCTTTCAATACTGCTCTGAACGGCAGCGGACTCAGGCGCAGAAGAACTGACATTATCAACTTCATCGGAATCACAGCCTGCAAAAAACATTCCGGTACATATAAGAATAGTGATAAGTATAATTTTTCGGTTCATTTTCATTATCTCCTTGATTTTAGTCGCTTACTACAAGACCTGGAATATCGGCTTCATTGGAAGGCTCGGGAGTTTCTGGTGTTTCATTTGTGAGTGTCTCATCTGCTTCGGTAGTTTCATCTGCCAGTGTTTCTTCGACCAGGGGGATTATCTCGGGAGTTTCAGCCCAGACAAAAGCACAGCCGTCACGGGGTATCACAAGCTCATCCTCTTCGATAACAGTATCAAGATAAGGCTTACCTCCAATGAATTCCTTTGGCATCTTAAAGCGTATCTCATGATTGTCGGCATTGAATACGCACAGAAGCATATCTTTTTCATCACGGCGGATATATCCCATAGTTCTTCCGCCTGAACCGAATTCGATAAGATCGCCGTCTGTCAGACATGAACATTCTCCACGCATACGGCCAAGAGCCTTATACCATTCAAGAAGCTCCTTGTCTTCATTTCCCCAGGGGAAGGTACGGCGGTTAAATGGGTCACGATAACCCTCTACACCGACCTCATCGCCGTAATATATGCAGGGAACGCCGGGGAGAGTATAAAGTATTCCGCTTGCAATACGCATACGTCTCAGACCGTATTCACGCTGTTCGGGACTTAGCTTTGTAGCAGCCTGCCATTCACGTCCTCTGCCGTTTTGTCTTTCTCCGGCAAGAAGGGTAATGACACGTTCCGTATCATGAGTGCCCAGAAGATTCATAAGCGAACGCAGAACAGGGCGGGGGTAGTTTTCGATGACATTCAGAACTATTTCCAGCATATGACGGCCGTCGCCGCAGTCGAGAAAACCGAGAATAGCGTCTCTGAACGGATAATTCATTACGCTGTCAAGCTCCAGACCGTAAAGGAATTCACGTCTTGAACCATAGCTCTCCTTATTGGACGCATCCTCCCAGACCTCGCCCAGCAGAAGTGCTTCGGGATCCTCCGCCTTTACCGCTTCTCTGATATTCCTGATAAATTCATCGGGAAGCTCATCGGCAACATCAAGACGCCAGCCGCTGTTTCCGGCTTTTATCCATTTCCTTATTATACCGTTTTCGCCGTTTATATATTCGTTGAAGGAATCGGAAAGCTCCTCGACTTCGGGAAGGGTATTGAATCCCCACCATGAATTATATATATTAGGCCATTCTATGAATTTGTACCAGGTATAATAGGGTGAAGATGTGGAATTGTATGCGCCGTTTTCGGGATATCTGCCCTCACGGTTGAAATATTTGCTGTCGCTGCCCGTATGGCTGAAAACGCCGTCGGTGATAATGTGTATCCCGAGTTTTTTTGCCTCCTCGCACATTTCCCTGTAATCATTCTCATCGCCTAAAACGGGATCGATCCTTTCATAATCGCCCGTATCATATCTGTGGTTTGAATATGCTTCAAAGATGGGATTGAGGTAGACGCAGGTGACTCCAAGCTCTTTAAGATAGGGGAGCTTTTCGGTTATTCCTCTGAGGTCGCCGCCGAAAAAGTCTGAATTTGTTATCATGCCGACTTCGTTGGGCTTCCAGTCGGGAATGGTATCCCAGTTTTCCTGAATTTTCTTATCGGGATATATGCCCTCTTTTTTCTTTCCGGAATTATAGAATCTGTCCGGGAATATCTGATACATTATTCCGCCGGGAAGCCATGACGGCGTTTTAAAATCCTTTTCATAGCACAGAAGCTGGAACCTCGGCTCATGATCGCTCAGAGCAAGATAGCCCTCGCCTCCGAATCCTTTCATAATATAACGCTTTCCGTACCTTGTGTCAAGCGCAAAATGATACCAGTACAGACCGACGTTCTCCGCCTGTACATCACATTCCCATGCTTCATGGTCATCGCCTACCATTCCGCACCAATACATTCCGTAAACATTGGTATCGCCGAATTTATCATCCTTCAAGGCAAGTACAGACGAACTGCATGCAAGGTCACGGGGAAGAATGATCTTGAAATGTATATTGGTGCCGAAGGAAACAGCGCCTGTAGGGCTGCGGTAATCCGTTTGGCGGGAATTGAATAACTGCATAGTGATAACTCCTTATCAAATGGTATAAAATGGCATATTAATGCCCTTATTTCAACATTATATTGCTATAACTCAGATTATATTATAATACCTGACAATTTATCAGTCAAGTTATTATAAGTCAAATTTCAGCGATATATTGTTAGAGAACGGTTTTTCTTTCGTGGAAATAACTGGCTAATACAGTATGTTTTTCATATTTATTGATTATCATGAACTATCTGTTTAATTTTACCTATAAATCATTGTTATTTTTGGTTTTTCCCTTAAAATTCCTGAAATTCTGCATTATTTTTACTTAAACGGTTTACTGTTGCCGGATTTTGTGCTAAAATAATAAAGGTTATACCTAATCAGAAAGACAGGAGATCTTCTAATGAATAATAAAAAACCGATCACAGCAGTTGTTCTTATATTAAGCTTGATAATGTCATTGGGTATGGCGGGATGTAACAGCAATAATGATGATCCTGCCGAGAGAGACCCCGAGCACAGGCTTTTCAGCAGTACGGCAAGCTCCGATACAGTTATCATGCCCTCACATCCCGACCAGCCTTCAAATACAAAGGAAACTACTGAGCCGGAGCAGTCGGCACAAAAGCAGACAAGCAAGCCCGCTGAGCAGTCCTCACAGGCGTCAAAGTCTGAATCAAGTCAGAAGCCCAAGAAGAAAAATGAAGCCGAGCTTAAACAGCTTCTTGCCAAGAATAAGCCCGGTAAGGCTTTGTATGACGCAATATATAAGCTTGACGATTACAAGGCAGGCGGTCATGTTGTCACCGATCTTGACGGCAACGGAAATTATGAGCTTGTCATCCGCAGCAAGGACAGAACGACGATAAGCATATATCAGGTCGAGAACAAGACCCTCAAGGGACCTGTAGAGATCAAGGCGCCTACACAGGCTGATCTCAGATACGGATTTTTCAGTGAGGATAAAAAATACTGTGATAATACATGCTGTCTTACCACTCTTGAGGATATGGGCGGCAATACATATATCATGAATGTATATGATTACAAGGGCATTGACGCAGAGCCGGAAATGAGCAGGAGTATTGTATTTACTGCAAGCTATGTAGCCGATGATCCGTCAAAGGTGCAGTTCACTGCCGATGATCCGGGCTTCCTCAAAGACAGCTGGCAGGAATCATTCAATGACGAGTGCAAGACCATCTTTTCTATAAAGGGAACAGATAAAAAGCCCGATGTAAAAAAGACTGAGAAAATACTTACGGAGTTCACAAAGAAGTATTATCAGAAGGATGATCTGACTCTGAGACTTTATGACGGACGTACACTTGGCGACAGTATACTTCCGATAAACAGCGTAAGCGATCTTGCAAAAAATGCCGTTTTTGCAAAACACGGAATGAAATTCGAGCATCCGCTTTGCATTGCATTTTTCAACAAGAATGATGATTATACAGAGAAAAAGCCTTTCGGAAAATATACCGTTGAAGATTATAAGGATGAAAAGGATCTTACCGATACTGATAAAATGGTATTGGATGCTATTATTGAGTTTGACAATAGTTTATAAATAGTTATAACAAAAAGACCCGGCGCAGAAATGCGTCGGGCATATTTTTTTACTTTTCGACAGCAAGTGAACGGTAGCCGAGGATAAATGCGGCTATCTCAAACAGTATACCGAGCTGGCATATAGTAGGAGTGTTTATTTTTTCCTTTGTCATACCGAAAAACTGGGCTACACTCCCGTAGATATCAGTCTTACCCGCCATATACAGGATAATGGCAGTAACGATAATTGCCAGACCGATACCGCCGAATATAAGTCCGGCTAACATCAGAGGTTTGTTTTTCATTTGTGATCCTCCTTCCATTAATATATGATAGCACCGTACTTATTGCACAGCGCTTCAAGATCTTCACGCTCTATTGCACATCGGCTGTCCACTATAAGGCGGCCGGTAAAATATCTCAAGGCGGCTTCAAGAGTTGTTGTGTCGTTTGCATGAACGGTTATCGGAAGTCTTGACATATTTGAATTAACGGCAAGTACGGATACATCGTCGCTTGAATTAAGGTTTATGCATATCGAATTAATGTTTTCATCATCCATATCTATCATATCGTCGCTCATGCCGTAATCACATTCTATAGGCTCGCTAAGCTCTATATTTTCGGGAAGGAAGAATACCTCGCTTTCAACAGCGGCGGCATAGCTGTCCTTTTCCGTATCCGGATCAAAACGGCTTTTGAATGACATTATTGCTTTTGCGGACTCCTCAGAAAGAGTGCCGCAGGTGTTCAGAAATACCGATGCGCCGCTTTCGGAAAGCTTTTCAAGAGACTGTATGCTGAGCGAGGAAAGATCGCCGACAGCTATAAGGGGGATCTCGGCATGGGGTAGTATATCATGCAGAAGCTCAGGAAGCTCCCCGATACCGTCCGTACTGTAGATACCGAAGCCCGAAGCGCCGAGGGACTGAAGCGTAATAAGAGCGGCAATATAATCCACTTCATTTTCGCTTTTGCCGTCCTCATCTGCATTCACGGTAACGAATACAGGGATATCAGCCTGTACGCCTGCAATTACAGCCGCCCTCATCTGCCACAGAAGGATGTTGTTTTTTACAACTACAAGCTCAGCTCCGCAGTCACGGAGTATAGTCATTTTTTCGAGGTAATCAAATACTGCATCCTCAAAGGCTCCGCAGCTGTACTGCTCTGTCGTGCAGTCCTCACTGCTGAGTATTGCGCCGACATATGCGCCCTTGGGTGCATATTTTTTTGCATTGTCAATAGCTGCCTTAAAGCGCATGGCAAGCTCATCGTCATCATCAGTTTCCTCTAAATTGATATGCGTGATATGCTGTGTATCGGCAAATATAAGATTTGTATGGCATAATCGGACGCCGGGGTCGCCGCTGTCGGATTCATCCTGATGTACGGGAACATCAGCCGCAAGCGGAAGAGAAATGTTGATCTTCATTTTCGTCTCCTTCGTTACATTGATTCAGGTGCGTCTATCTTGAACATTTTAAGAATATTTGCAATTACTGTCTTTACCGCAAGACAAAGCGCAAGACGTGCCTGCATGAGGGATTCATCCTCGCTTTTTACCTTGCAGGCATTATAGAACTTATGGAAAAGCGCAGCCGTATCATATACATATTTTGTTATCCTTGAAGGATCATAGTCCTTTGCGGCGCAGATTATCTCATCCTCAAATGAAGCAAGCTTTATGATAAGCTCGATCTCTTCGGGCGCCGTAAGCTTTGCAAGCTCCTGCGCGGTGCAGTCACGGGGCTGTATATTCTCCTCTGCAAGCTTCTTTACGATATTGCAAATTCTTGCATGGGCATACTGTACATAGTATACAGGGTTCTGGGATGACTTTTCCACTGCAAGATCGAGGTCAAAGTCAAGATGTGTATTTGCTTCCCTGAGATTAAAGAAGAAACGTGCCGCATCTATGGGTATCTCGTCAAGCAGAGTTACAAGGGTGATAGCCTTTCCGCTTCTTTTTGAAAGCTTATACTGTTCACCGTTTTTGATAAGTCTGACCATCTGCATGAGAACGACATTAAGTCTGTCAGCGTCAACGCCAAGGGCAGTAAGAGCCGCCTTTAATCTCGGAACATATCCGTGATGGTCTGCGCCAAGGATATCAATTGCGATATCGAAATTTCTTGTAACAAGCTTATCATAATGGTAGGCAATATCAGGAACTACATATGTAGGCAGACCGTTTGAACGGATAAGGACGAAATCCTTGTCTGCGCCGAACTGCTCGGCTCTGAACCATACAGCCCCGTCCTTTTCATATGTATGACCCTTTTCGGTAAGCATATCGACAACTTTCTTAACAGCGCCGTTATTATGGAGGGTGCTTTCTCTGAACCAGTTGTCATATTTTATGCGGTATTTTAAAAGATCACGTTCAAGACCTGCAATATTCAGCGGAAGGGCATAGGCAACAAGAGCCTTTCTTCTTTCCTCGCTTGAACAGTCAACATATTTATCGCCGTTTATCTCTGCAAAAGCCTTTGCATGGTCGGTGATATCCTGACCGTGATAAGCGTCCTCGGGCATTTCAATGCCTTCCGTATAAAGCTGGAGATATCTTACTTCAAGCGACAGACCGAACTTTTCTATCTGGTTGCCTGCATCGTTTACATAGAATTCTCTTTCGACCTGATAGCCCGCTTCATCAAGAAGGCTTGAAAGCTGGTCGCCGAGTGCGCCGCCTCTTGCGTTTCCGACATGCATAGGACCTGTCGGATTTGCGGATACGAATTCAACAAGAACTCTTTTACCTCCGCCGAAATCGGAACGTCCGTAATTTTCGCCCTTTGCCTTTATTTCTTCAAGCACAGCGGCATAAAAGGCGGGCGCATAGAAGAAATTGATAAAACCGGGACCTGCAATTTCAAAGCGGTCAAGATTTGTGCCTGAAAGGTCTATTTCCGATGTAATAGCTTCAGCGATTTTTCTCGGCGCAGACCTGAATGATCTTGCGGAAACCATTGCCGCATTTGTTGCAAGATCTCCGTGACTTCTGTCGGCGGGTATTTCTATATTGAATGAAGGGATCTCGCCCTCCGGCAGAAGTCCCTTGCTTACAGCAGATTCAAAAGCTTTTCTGATAGCGTCATTAAGCTTTTTAACTGTTATCTGTGCTGTTGACATTTGCATTTGCCTCCTTGATCTCAAGTGTCAGCTCATTTGTGCTGGCAAGCTCATTTTCTATATCTATATTATAGCGCACCGAAACCATGCCGCCGTTATCGTCAAGCTGGATATTTACCTTTTCAGTATAGATTCCAAGGCTCATATTTCCGTAAGGGGTGCGGTATTCGCAGCGGTGGCGCTTTCCTTCCTCAAGAATGAGATTATGATTTGTTTCACCGCCCTTGAGAACGGTAACTGTATTATTTTCGTCAATTTTAACGGTAGTGCGGTAATGTATATCGGGATTGCGGGGATCATATTCCTTATAGCTGATATACCTTGTTGTTCCCTTCATGACATATGTTGCATTTGTCTGAAGGTCTATCTGATCGGAATCGCCGTTTACATACTGCTTTCCGCACACGCTCAGCAAATATTTTTCTTCCATATTTTTTCTCCTGTCATTTTATCTTTACCTGAATCCGTGAAATCCGATTTTAAATATGCATTTATATCGCATAAGAACAACGTTTTTTTGAAAAAACATTTTCACCCAATAAGTGCAATTTTTATTAGCATCCTGTAAAATATCTTTGCTTCCTTGCGGCAGCAGTCAACTTTAATGATGACCGCCACAAGGGGACGCCCTCTTTCCC
>DEHG01000152.1:0-2143 GCA_002351795.1 Ruminococcaceae bacterium UBA2806
CGCCAGATTTAGGTTCTGGTACCCCGTGGTGTGCAGGTTCGATTCCTGTCAGGTGCAGAAACGCCCCGTCGCTTTATTGCCGGGGAACGGTGAATGACGGATAGTGAAGAATGAGTAATGAAATGCCGCCGGGTGTTTTTGTATTATTCATTATTCACTATTCTTTTTTATTGATATTTTTCCCTGTTTGGTGTAAAATAATATTTATCGGAATTGAACGGGGAGACGCTCCGCCGGTTTTAATTATGCAAAGAAAAAGGAAATGAGGAAAAACTTTGAACGAAGAAATTTACAGTGAAATTGCCGCTCTCAGGCGGGAAATAATCGAAAACGAATTCAGTTATCTCAATGATATGCAGCAGCAGGCTGTCTATACCGTGACAGGTCCTCTGCTTATCCTCGCAGGCGCAGGAAGCGGAAAAACTACCGTCCTTGTCAACAGGATCGCTAATATCCTGCGCTGGGGCACAGCTTATGAAACGGATACCGTCTATGGCGTATATGACGACAGCGAGATCGAAGAAATACGAAGGGCTGCCGCAGACAAGACTCCCCTTCGCAGCGAGCTTGTACAGCGTCTTTCAGTATCCGCACCCGCACCGTGGAGGATACTTGCCATAACCTTTACTAATAAGGCTGCAAATGAGCTTAAAGACCGTATCTGCCGCAAGGTCGGTGAACAGGGGCTTGATATATGGGCGTCTACTTTTCACAGCGCCTGCGGAAGGATTCTAAGAAGCACTGCACATTATTTAGGATATACAAGTCATTTTACAGTCTATGACAGCGACGATCAGAAGCGTATAATCAAGGACTGCATGAAAACTCTCGGTATAGACGAGAAAATGCTGGGCATAAGAAATGTTATCAGCGAGATATCGGCTGCCAAGGATAATATGCTTACACCCGCAGCATTTGCCGGAACCGCTGGGAATGACAGCCGTCTTGTTTCCATTGCAAAAATATACAAGCTCTATCAGGAAAGACTTATCAAAGCCGATGCAATGGATTTTGACGATATGATATTCAATACCGTTGTTGTTCTTCGTGACAACCCCGAAGTGCTTGAAAAATACGGCAGTCAGTTCCGCTATATTATGGTAGACGAATATCAGGATACAAACCATATGCAGTATGAGCTTGTAAGGCTGCTTGCAAGCGTCAACGGCAATCTCTGCGTTGTGGGCGATGATGACCAGAGTATCTACAGATTCAGAGGCGCAACGATAAGAAATATACTTGAATTTGAAAACACCTTTGATAATACCTGCGTGATAAAGCTTGAACAGAATTACCGTTCCACCAAAACTATACTCTCAGCCGCAAACAGCGTTATCCGCAACAATATTATGAGAAAGGATAAAACACTCTGGACTGACAATAACCGGGGTGAAAAGATCGTCCGATACAATGCATATGACGAATTTGACGAAAGCAAATTCATAACAAGAACTATTACTGACGGCATTGCCGCAGGCGGCAGCTATAATGATTATGCTGTACTTTACCGCATGAACTCGCAGTCTCAGAATATAGAGCGTGTTTTCGTCCGTTCGGGCATACCCTATAAGATCATCGGAGGCAGAAGGTTCTATGAGCGCCGTGAGATACGGGATATGATAGCTTATCTCAGCATCATAAGCAACCGCAGCGATAATATCAGACTGAGAAGGATAATAAACATTCCTAAACGCGGCATAGGTGACAAAACTGTTTCTCAGATCGAAGAGATAAGCGATATGCTCGGTCAGAGTATGTTTGAGACAATGCAGAGAAGTGATGAATTTGAGGTGCTGCTGAAAAGCCGTCCCAAGCTGCTTGAATTCATTTCAATAATAGAGGAAATGTCCGATTACCTTGAAAGCGGAAATCTTATCTCCGATATGTATGAAAAACTGCTTGAAAAGATAGAATATCCTGCCTTCATACTCAAGGAAAGCGACCACGGAGAAGAAGCCGTTGAAAATGTAAGAGAGCTTAAATCCTCGATAATGCGCTATGAACAGGAAAATCCCGACAGTGCCACCCTCCAGGGCTTCCTTGAAGAGGTTGCTCTTTTTACCGATCTTGATACATACAATTCAGAAGGCGAGGGCAGCTTTGTCGTTATGATGACGCTGCACAGCGCAAAGGGTCTGGAATT
>DEHG01000152.1:2249-2770 GCA_002351795.1 Ruminococcaceae bacterium UBA2806
ATGCAGGAGGAACGCAGACTTGCATATGTCGGCATAACAAGAGCAAAAAAGCGCCTTTATCTTTCTGCATCAAAATCAAGAACGCTTTTCGGCAAAACTTCACACAACAGACCTTCACGCTTTTTAGCGGAGCTTCCGGAGGGTCTTGTTGATGTAAGGGAAACCGAGCGCCCCTCATTGAACGGTCTTGCCGGCGCTGCAAAAACCGCCGGACGAAAAGCAGATGTTGCCCGCAGCAAGGTGATCTCAGGTCAGGTACAGGTGCAGCAGGATAAAAACAGATACAAGGTCGGTATGAGGGTAAAACATAGATCCTTCGGAGAGGGTCTTATAATAGGAGCAAGACCTATGGCGTCTGATATGCTGCTGGAAATAGCTTTCGATAAATCCGGCACAAAAAAACTCATGGCAAACTATGCTAATTTAGAGATCATATGATCTGACAAAATAGTAAAGTGACAGATTTCATACACAATCAATAGCTTGTTATTATTTAGACAATTTATTCAATTTGTCGTATC
>DEHG01000152.1:2784-3981 GCA_002351795.1 Ruminococcaceae bacterium UBA2806
TTTGCCCTTTTATAGCAATTTTGGCATTTTTTGACACAAATAGTTTGAAATTATTACTATTTTTATCTCTTATAAGATTGACAATAATGTAAAATATCTTTAAAATATAAGTATAGGAATCTTTATTAATTTTGCCGATAATAAAAACAGGATGACAGGTCAAAGTTATGAAAATTTTAGCAATTGGCGATGTAGTCGGGTCTGTTGGCTGCCGTTTTCTCAGGGACAAGCTTCCTTCCCTCAAACGCAGCGAACAGGTCGACCTTGTAATCGCAAACGGTGAAAATTCAGCTGACGGAAACGGTATTACGCCGACATCGGCGGATTATCTGTTTTCAAGCGGCGTTGATGTTATCACAGGCGGAAATCACAGCTTCAGAAGAAGGGAAAGCTATTCTTATTATGATAATTCCCTCTATCTGCTGCGTCCGGCAAATTATCCGGACGGTTCAACTCCCGGCTTCGGGACTGCGGTCTATGATATGGGTCGCTATCAGGTCGGGATAATTAATCTTATGGGCTGTATGTTTCTTGAAAGTCTTGAAGACCCCTTCCGTACTGCTGACAGACTTATCAAAAAGCTTGGTACAAAAATTACGGTCGTTGATTTTCATGCAGAAGCAACGGCTGAGAAACGTGCCCTCGGATTCTATCTGGACGGTCGTGTTTCCGCCGTATTCGGAACACATACCCATATACAGACCGCTGATGAACAAATCCTTGAAGGCGGTACCGGTTATATAACTGATGTCGGAATGACAGGTACTGTTAGATCTGTTCTTGGCGTAAAACCTGAGATTGCAATTGCAAAATTCAGGGATAAACTGCCGGTCAGATTTGATCTTGCTGACGGAAAATGCTGTATGGATTGTGTTTTGTATGAAATAAACGAAAAAACCGGTAAAACTTTGTCAATTAAGCGAATGAAAATAGTTTAAACTTGCACAAATTATATTTTTTTTTCGTAAAACTCTTGAATAATTTCATCAAAATGTATATTATATATGTATATGCTTTTTGCTGATGGAGACAGCAGGCATTGCACACGGCAAATTTATAAAGACACACAGACCTGCATTTTTTGTTGGTCACACTTTATCATTAAGGAGGATTAAAGAGAATGGAAATTCTTAAGGTTTCGTCTAAGTCTTCCCCCAACTCTGTTGCGGGAGCTATTGCAGGTGTTGTAAGAGATTA
>DEHG01000152.1:4099-6408 GCA_002351795.1 Ruminococcaceae bacterium UBA2806
ATAGATCTTATTTGCATACCGGCATTTACCAGCATCGAAATTGACGGTGTTGAAAGAACTGCTATGAAGCTTATTGTTGAGATCAGATAATGCTGTTGTTTTCATAACCGAGAACAAACAATCAAAATTATAAGGAAGTGCTTTAACGATGATAAACGGATCCGGCTACAAGAACGCACTAATATCAGGCGCAAATAATATTACATCACATAAACAAGAGATAAATGCACTGAATATCTTCCCCGTTCCTGACGGTGATACGGGTACAAATATGTCTATGACGATCAATGCGGCAGCTGCTGCACTTGAAAATACAGACACCAAGGATATATCCGAGGCTGCTTCTATAGCTGCTTCTGCTATGCTCAAGGGTGCAAGAGGAAATTCAGGAGTTATTCTTTCACTGCTGTTCAGAGGTATCGCAAACGGTCTCAAGGGCAGAAGTGAAGTCGATGGAAAAACATTTGTTTCAGCCTTTCATGTAGGCGTAGAAATGGCTTACAAGGCAGTGATGAACCCTACCGAGGGTACAATACTTACTGTAGCAAGGATGGCATTTGACGCCGGCAGAGCCGCTGCTGAGATAGACAGCGATCCTGTTGTTGTATTCAATTCCATGTGCAGCGCAGCACATGACGCTCTTGATAAAACTCCCGAAATGCTCCCAGTTCTTAAAAGAGCAGGCGTAGTTGATGCGGGCGGAATGGGTCTTTGCGTGATACTTGACGGTATGCTCTCTCTTTTCCGTGACGGTGAGATAGTTCCTGCTGTTGAGGAAACGAATGAAACTCCGGCAACAGGCATTGAAGCTCAGATCGACGCAAGCAAGGAATTTTTCAAAAATGCCGCTGCTGAATATGACGCAGTTATCAATTTCACATATTGCACCGAGTTTATCATCGGAAAAGCTGAGGATCTTTCAAAGAGTCCTCTTGAGTTGAGATCATATCTTGAAACCATCGGTGACTGTGTAGTTGTTGCCGAGGATGATGATATAATAAAGGTTCATGTTCATACCGAAAATCCCGGCAATGCGCTTGAAGCAGGTCTTACATTCGGTCAGCTTCTGACTGTTAAGATCGAAAACATGAAGGAACAGCACCGCAAGGCTGCTGAACAGTATGAAAAAGAAAAGGCTGCCGCAGAAGCTGCCCAGCGCAAGAAGCAGGAGCTTCAGCCCGTTGCTCCCGAAAAGGAAACAGGCTTTGTTGCCGTAGCAAGCGGCGAGGGTCTTGTGGGCGTATTCAAGGATCTCGGCTGTGATCACGTTGTAAGCGGCGGTCAGAGCATGAATCCGAGTACCGAGGATATTTATGAGGCGGTTATGGCTACTCCCGCAAAGACAGTATTCGTTCTGCCTAACAATAAGAATATCATTCTTGCCGCTGAACAGGTGATCCCGCTTGTCAGTGACAGAGAGGTAATTATCATTCCGTCAAAAACCATCCCGCAGGGTCTTGTTGCCATGCTTTCCTATGCCGCTGATTCAACAACGGATCTTAACAAGGAGTTTATGACATCAGCTCTCGGAAATGTTTCAACAGGTCAGGTAACATATGCCGCAAGAAACAGTGAATTCGGTATGACGAAGATAAAAGAGGGTGACATCATCGCCCTTAACAACGGCAAGCTTACAGGAAAGGAAAAGGATCCTGTAAAAGCAGTTGTAAAGCTTGCTAAGGAAATGGTCACAAGGGACACTTCCTATGTCAGCATAATATACGGCAATGATATAACTGAGGAACAGGCAAATACTGCAATGGAAAAGATCGAGGAGAAATTCGGCGGCAGCGTTGAGATATCTCTCATAGACGGCGGTCAGCCAATTTACTACTTCATTCTTTCAGTTGAATAATTGAATAGATCAGCTCCCGTTTTATGCGGGAGCTTTTTGTATATCAAAGAAGCCGCTCCCGAAAGGAACGGCTTCTGTATTATCAATAATCTCTTACTCTTACGGCTTCCTCATCCTCGTGTCTTATCTGGGCACGTTTTATTTTTCCGCTTATGGTTTTCGGAAGCTCATCTACAAATTCAATTATCCTCGGATATTTATACGGTGCTGTTGATTTCTTTACATGATCCTGAAGCTCTTTTATTAGCTCCGGACTCGGCTCATATCCCTTTTTCAGGACAACAGTTGCCTTTACCACCTGACCTCTGACGGGATCGGGCGCACCTGTTATCGCACATTCAACAACAGCGTCATGCTCAAGCATTGCGCTTTCTACTTCAAACGGACCGATACGGTATCCCGAACATTTTATAACATCATCGTTTCGTCCGACAAACCAGTAATAGCCGTCTTT
>DEHG01000152.1:6497-8678 GCA_002351795.1 Ruminococcaceae bacterium UBA2806
GTCATCTTATGGTTTTTGTAATAACCGGTAAAAAGACCTACAGGAGGATTATTCTTTACATCCATGACACAGATGGAGCCTTCCTCCCCTATCTCGACCTCATTGCCGTCCCTGTCAAGCAGCCTTATATCATAAAGCGGCGAGGGCTTTCCCGTTGAGCCTATCTTTATATCATCCCACTGGAAATCAGCCATGATAACAGTACTTTCAGTCTGTCCGAAGCCCTGATATATATTATGTCCTGTCAGTCTGAACCATTTGTTATTGACCTCCGGATTAAGCGGCTCGCCTGCCGTTGTCCAGTGCTGTATTGAAGAAAGATCATATGAGGCAACATCCTCAAGCAGCATGAATCTGTACATTGTAGGCGGCGCACAGAATGTCGTCAGCTTATACTTTGACATCTTCTCCAGCAGATTTGCAGGAAAAAACTTATCCATATCATATGCAAATACTACAGCACCGCATATCCACTGACCGTATATCTTTCCCCAGCCGAACTTTGCCCAGCCTGAATCAGTAACGCTCATGTGAAGCTTATTCTCCTGCACCTGATGCCAGTATTTGGCAGTCACAATATGACCGAGCGGATGAGAAAAGCTATGCTGTACCATCTTTGGCATACCGGATGTGCCTGAGGTAAAGTACACTATCATGACATCATCCTTTGTAACGCCGTCTTCACCTGTCGGACGTTCAAATACATCGGACTGATTTTCGATCTCATCTTCAAGATATTCCCAGCCGTCTCTTTTTTCACCAACTACAATATGATGTTCAATTGTCGGGCTGTCCGGCAGGGATCTTTCGACCTGTCCTATTACATAATCATCATTTACACATATAATAGCCTTTGCGTGTGAGGCATTCGCACGGTAAACAATATCCTTTTTTGCAAACTGAAGTGTACCCGGAATAAGTATCGCACCAAGCTTATGAAGTGCGACCGCACAGATCCAGTATTCCCATCTGCGGCGGAGTATCATCATTACGACATCGCCCTTGCCGATACCTATACTGCGAAAATAATTGGCTGTCTTATTTGAAAGAAGGCTGATATCCTTGAATGTAAATATCTTTTCCTCATCGTGGTCATTACACCATACGAGCGCCTTTTTATTTTCGTCCTGCTTAGCCCATTCATCTACAATATCAAAACCGAAATTGAAGTTTTCAGGAACGTTTACCTTATAATTTTTCTTGAAATCCTCATATGAATCAAATTCTATCCGTGGTAAAAATCTGTCAAGCAGCATAATTTTTCTCCTTTATATCTCTTTGCCTGTCCCTCTGACTTATAGCCTGCGTTATTATAGCATTATTCTAATGATATTAGTACTATAATGACAATTAATTGTAAAATAATACGATTAACCGCCCGACTTCTATAATAACACTTACAAAAAATAAAGTCAAGATTACTATTATCCTATAAAAGGCATTATAATATATATTGAGGTTATGCTTTGCATACAATGTCATATTATTAATAAAAAATGCGATAAAATATCATTATTCTTCTAATATAATTACAGGCAGCTTTTAATTCTGCCTATAAAAAGACCATGTAGCCTTTATAGTGATAAAGTAAGCATGGTCTAAAACACAATATTATTCAATTACATTCCAGAAATTATCAAGTGTGGCGAAATAATCATCAACCGTTTCCGCTCTGCGTATCATAACAACGCTGCCGTCCTCCCTGAGAAGAAGCTCGGCGCTTTTGAGCTTACCGTTATAATTATATCCCATTGCAAAGCCATGAGCGCCTGTATCATGTATCACAAGGATATCACCCTTTTCGATCTCAGGCAGATGACGGTCAATGGCAAATTTGTCATTGTTCTCACACAGGGAACCTGTAATATCATATATATGATCGCAGGGCGCATCCTCCTTGCCTAAAACAGTTATATGATGATAAGCGCCGTACATAGCGGGACGCATAAGATTTACCGCACAGGCATCAACACCGATGTATTCCTTATGCGTATGCTTTTCGTGAATAGCAGTCGTAACAAGATGACCGTAGGGAGCGAGCATATATCTGCCCAGCTCGGTGTAGATTTCCACGTCGCCCATGCCCGCGGGAACGAGAATTTCGTCAAACTTTTTATGAACGCCCTCGCCGATAACGGCAATATCGTTTCGGCCGTCCTCGGGCTTGTAGTCAACGCCTAC
>DEHG01000154.1:0-14099 GCA_002351795.1 Ruminococcaceae bacterium UBA2806
GGCTTCACACCGACAGCTGAAGCTGACTATGACATAAAAATAATCGTCAAGGACAGCACAGGCGCAACGGCAGAAAAGACATTCAAGGTTACAGCAGTTGCAGAGCTTGAGCTTACAAATGTTTCCGCTATCAATTGCTCTAAATTGAAATTAGGCGGCAATGTCAAGCTTACAGGCAAGGCAGTCGGAGGAAAGTCCCCCTACACCTACTCATTTGCATTCAAGAGAGCAACAAATACAAACTTCAAAACTATAGGTACGGCTTATTCCGGCGCAACAACGGCTAAGATCAAGCCTACGGCAGAAGGCGATTATGATTTCAGAATAATTGTAAAGGATGCAGAAGGTACAAGAGTTGCAAAGACCTTCAAGGTTACAGTCACAAAATAAATCATAACGGCAGATTGTACAAACCTGTCTGAATAAGCTATAAAAACCGTTTGCTTCGTATTATTGCGGGGCAAGCGGTTTTTCCTTCATAAAGTACTTGAAAGTCTGTAAATAAATTGTTATAATATATAAGTGAAATTATTTTTTTCGGAGCTGATGAGATGACATACAAGGAATATGAAGAAATAATCGAAAAAAGAATGAAGGCGGGACGCTTCAAACATTCAAAGAATGTCGCCAAGGAGGCAGTACGTCTTGCAAAGAAATACGGCGCAGATGTACAGAAGGCTGAAACGGCAGGTATTCTTCATGATGCAACAAAGGAAACCCCCGACAGTGAACAGCTTGAGCTTATCGAAAGGGCGGGCATTGTGCTTACACCGCTTGAGCGTTCCACTAGAAAGCTCTGGCATGCTATATCAGGCGCCGCTTTTGTTCAGGTCGAGCTTGGTATTACTGACGAGGATATAATTAATTCCATAAGATATCATACAACAGGCAGGGCGGGAATGAGTTTGCTTGAAAAGGTGATCTTCATAGCTGATTTTACATCTGCCGAAAGGGATTATGACGGTGTGGACAAAATGAGGAAGCTTGCCGATAAGGATCTTGATGAGGCAGTGCTTGAAGGAATGTCGTTTACGATAGCAGACCTTGCACAAAGAAAGCTTACAATTGCGCCTGATACATTTATGGGTTATAATGATGTTTCTTTCAAAGCATCATTGAAGGAAAAAAAAGAAAAAATGAGGAGGAACCAATTATGACATCGCTTGAAACAGCAAAACTTGCCGCTAAAGCGCTTGACAGCAAAAAAGGTCTTGATATAAAGATAATCAAGATAGATGATATTTCAAGTATAGCAGATTACTTTGTTATCGCAACCGGTACATCAAGTACACATGTAAAGACACTTGCTGACGAGGTTGAGTATCAGCTTGATCAGGCTGGACTCAGCGCAAGCGGTATTGAGGGTCAGAGAAATGACACATGGATACTTATTGATTACATAGATGTTGTTGTGCATGTTTTTTCCGAGGAAGCAAGAGAATATTACAATCTTGAACGTCTCTGGGAGGACGGAACAATAATAGAAAACAGCTGAGATAGTATTTTCAGAATTGTTATATACATAAAAGGAGAGAAATGAAATGGCAGAAAAGTACGATCATAAAAAAATCGAGCCGAAATGGCAGAAGGCATGGGAGGAAGCAGAAATTTTCCATGCTGAAAATAACAGCAGCAAACCGAAGTATTATACCCTTATAGAGTTTCCCTATCCTTCAGGTCAGGGACTTCATGTAGGTCATCCCCGTTCATATACAGCGCTTGATATAATAGCAAGAAAGCGCAGGATGCAGGGCTATAATGTGCTTTATCCCATTGGATGGGACGCATTCGGACTGCCGACTGAAAACTTCGCTATAAAGAATCATGTACATCCTAAGGACGTTACAAAGAAAAATGTTGCACGCTTCAAAAGTCAGCTTCAGGCACTCGGCATTTCCTTTGACTGGAGCAGAGAGATAAATACTACAGATCCTTCATACTATAAATGGACTCAGTGGATATTCTTACAGCTCTTTAAAAAGGGTCTTGCATATAAGAAGGAAATGGCAGTAAACTGGTGTACCTCCTGCAAGTGCGTTCTTGCAAATGAGGAGGTCGTGAACGGCGCATGCGAGCGATGCGGCAGCGAGGTCGTAAGAAAGGTAAAATCCCAGTGGATGCTCAAAATTACAGCCTATGCCGAAAGACTTATCAGTGACCTTGATTTAGTGGATTATCCTGACAGGGTAAAGGCTCAGCAGAAAAACTGGATCGGCCGTTCTACAGGCGCAGAGGTCGATTTTACGACTACAACATGGGATAAGCTGACTGTATATACCACACGTCCCGATACGCTTTTCGGCGCTACATATATGGTAATATCCCCCGAACATCCGATAATAGAAAAGCTTTCTGATCAGATAAAGAATATGGATGAGATAAGGGCTTATCAGGAGGCTGCCGCAAGAAAATCAGACTTTGAGCGTACAGAGGTCGCTAAGGATAAGACAGGCGTCCGAATTGACGGCGTTGACGCTGTCAATCCCGTAAACGGCAGACAGATACCGATATTCATATCCGACTATGTACTTGTTTCCTACGGTACAGGCGCTATTATGGCTGTACCTGCACATGATACCCGTGACCATGATTTTGCGGTTAAATTCGGACTTCCGATAATTGAAGTCGTTAAGGGCGGCGAGGATGTACAGAAGGAAGCATTTACAGATTGTGCAACAGGCATAATGACAAATTCAGATTATCTTAACGGTCTGAGCGTTGAGGATGCAAAGAAGGAGATAATCGAAAAGTTAGAGGAAAGCGGAAAGGGGCATGCAAAGGTTAATTACAAGCTGCGTGACTGGGTATTTTCACGTCAGCGTTACTGGGGCGAGCCTATTCCGATAGTACACTGTCCCTGCTGCGGAGCTGTTCCGCTTGATGAAAGCGAGCTGCCGCTGGAGCTGCCTGAGGTAGAGTCCTATGAGCCGACAGATAACGGAGAATCGCCGCTTGCAAAGATGACGGAATGGGTAAATACAAAATGCCCGAAATGCGGCGGCGATGCAAAGCGTGAAACGGATACAATGCCTCAGTGGGCTGGTTCGTCATGGTATTTCCTGCGTTATATGGATCCTCATAATAATGAAGCTTTAGCGTCAAAGGAAGCACTTGATTACTGGACTCCTGTTGACTGGTATAACGGCGGTATGGAGCATACCACACTTCACCTGCTGTACAGCCGTTTCTGGCATAAATTCCTTTACGATATCGGAGTTGTTCCCACACCGGAGCCATACGCAAAGCGTACAAGTCACGGCATGATACTCGGTGAAAACGGCGAAAAGATGAGTAAGTCAAGAGGAAATGTTGTAAATCCCGATGATATAGTAAACGAATACGGCGCAGATACGATGCGTCTGTTCGAGATGTTTATCGGTGATTTTGAAAATGCTGCACCCTGGAAGAGCGAAAGCATAAGGGGCTGCCGCAGACTGGTAGAGCGTTTCTACGGTCTTATGAATATAATGACTGATGATGAAAATATTCGTCCCGAGATGGAAAGCGTCATAAACAAGGCGATCAAAAAGGTCGGGGATGATGTTGAGATCCTCAAATTCAATACTTCTATAGCTGCAATGATGTCGCTTATCAATGATATCACAGCAACGGGCAAGATCACAAAGGGTGAGCTGAAAGTATTTGATATACTCATGTCACCGTTTGCGCCTCATGTTGCAGAGGAGGTATGGTCACAGGCAAAGCTTGGCGAGGGTTATGTATCTGTTGCACCGTGGCCGGAGTATGACGAAAGCAAATGTGTTGAATCAACCATTGAAATAGTTGTACAGGTAAACGGCAAGGTAAGGGATAAGATAAAGGTTGCAGCCGACATCGATCAGGAAAATGCTCTTGCACAGGCAAAGGCAAGCGAAAAGGTACAGTCATTTATCGACGGAAAGAATATTATAAAAGAAATATATGTCAAGGGCAAGCTTGTAAATATAGTAGCAAAGTAAAAGGATACTGCTCCGGTTTTTCTGTGACCGGGGCAGTGTTTTAATTAATTTACAGCCGAAATAAGATTTATCTTACAGTAATAGTAGAAACATTAATTTAATTCTTTTGTTGTTTTCGTACAGGTGAAAAATTTGATATAACGCAGCAAAGGTGAAAAAGTTTTTGCAGCTGCGCTCCTGAAAATGACATTTATTCATTCTTTTTTGTCACTGACTATAGTTTGCCGGATTTAACTGCAATAGTTGACATCAGTCGGAAAAGTTAATGTCAGGGAAACATTTTTGTATATAATGCGACATATTATCGAGTGAACTAAAAGATAAATGTTCATAATAACGACAATCCTTGTACAAATTCAACATATAAGTATGTGGAATTTTATTTGTTTTTAGTGTTGACAAAGATATAGGTAATAATGTATAATATCAAGGTATCGTAATGACACAAACCCCTGCCTTATGGCGGATGGGAGGGAAGATAAATGGCAGAGATCAGAATCAAAGACAATGAGTCTCTTGAGAGTGCGCTCAGAAGATTTAAGAAATCTTGCGCCAGAGCCGGCGTTATCGCTGAGGTTCGTAAAAGAGAGGCCTACGAGAAGCCTTCTGTAAAAAGAAAGAAGAAATCCGAAGCTGCTCGTAAGCGCAAGTACAAATAATCTATAGTTGT
Source organism: Ruminococcaceae bacterium UBA2806 (assembly GCA_002351795.1). GTDB lineage: Bacteria > Bacillota > Clostridia > Oscillospirales > Acutalibacteraceae > UBA1213. The sequence continues at coordinate 4,630 of DEHG01000154.1, forward strand.
ACATTAATGAGGGGATATTTCTTTTGCGGCGGCCGTTTCGGCTGTGGTCGGAGGAATATCCTTTTTTGTAATAGGAGGGATATTATGAATGCATCGCTTGAACTGCTCGCTGCAATGCTTCCGGAGGACGTTGACGCTGCCCTGATCGCTTCCGAGGTAAACAGAAGATATTTCACGGGTTTTTCGTCGGATGCAGGATATCTGCTGCTGACAAAAAAAGATGCATTTCTGCTTACCGATTTTCGCTACACTGAGGCAGCCCGAAATACCGCCAGGGGTGCAGAGGTAATAGAGTTCAGAAAGCTTTCAGAAACGCTTTCCGGTTTGATCGGAAAACTTGGAATTCAGAGCGTAGCGCTTGAGGGTTCAGGCTTTACAATCAACGAAGGTCTCAGAATAGAAAAGATGCTTGAGCCTGCAAAAGCTGTCAAAAACGAAAAGCTTGATGAAGCTATCGGTAAGCTGAGAGTTGTAAAAACAACATCAGAGATCGAATCTATTATGCAGGCGCAAAGGATAACGGAAAGAGCCTTGCAGGATATTCTTCCAATGTTAAAAGAAGGAACTGTTGAAAGGAATATTGCACTTGAGCTTGAATACAGGATGAGAAAGCTCGGCGCAGAGGGTATATCCTTTGACCTTATCACTATTGCAGGAGCGAATACATCGATGCCTCACGGAGTACCGGGAGATTACAGGATCAGAAGCGGTGATTTTGTGACTTTCGATATCGGGGCGTTGTATAATGGATATCACAGCGATATGACAAGGACATATGCCGTCGGAGAGATAAACGAAAAGCAGAGAAGAGTATACAATACAGTTTTGCAGGCGCAGAAGCTCGGACTTGAAGCTGTAAAAGCGGGAGTAAAAGCCGGAGATGTTGATAAGGCTGCAAGAGATTATATATATCAGGCAGGCTATGAAGGATGCTTTGGTCATTCAACAGGACATGGAGTCGGGCTGGACATACATGAGCTTCCAACAGTTTCAAGCGGAAATGAAACTGTTCTTCAAAGCGGTATGGTGATAACCGTCGAACCGGGTATATATATTCCGGGTGAATTCGGCGTAAGGATAGAGGATACTGTTGTTGTGACATCTGACGGGTACATTAATCTGTGTACTATTCCAAAAGATATTGAATACTGTACTCTTTAACGGCAGAATTATATTCGGAAATTTGAATATAAAGCTTGGCGAGGGAAAGGAGACGGTAGATGTGTGTAAAGCAGTAGATGATTGGACCAAGGAACTTATCAGCACAGGAGAAGCAAGAGGAGAAGCGAGAGGAGAAGCAAGAGGCAGGATCGAAGGAATGATGTCTACACTTGCAGATCTTGTAAAAAAGGCAATAATAACGCCTGTCCAGGCGGCTGAACAGGCAAATATGACTGTTGAGGAGTTTAACGCTAAGACAGGTCTTGCATAAGAAAACTATATTTTTTTATAATTAAATAATCAGAGGAGAGATAAAAATGATTACTTTTGAAACAGAGATCAATAATAAGAAAGTCAAGCTTTATTCAAATGCACCGCTGCAGAATGCTGCTACAGCCCTGCTTCGTACATTGAACAGGCTTAGTCAGGAAACCAATATTTTTACCCCCAATTTTGCGCTCAATTTCGGCTGGGCAAGATATTATCTCAGCAAAAGACAGGATAAGAATTTTGTGTATTATGTTGTGCAGACGGCAGATTACAGAAACGATCCCATGAAGCTCAGAACCGATAACTGCACAGATGCGCTTATTGTACAGAATATGCAGGTCGATACAAATACAAAGGCAAATGTATCCGAGCCGGAGCCGACACTTTACAGCGATACTATCATGGTACTAAAGGAAGCTATCAATGCGGATGACGTATATATGAACCGTTCACAAAAGACTATAAAGGGCGACAGCGGCTGGTATTTCGGTCTTCTTAACGATGAAAAAGAAGGTCAGCATGAGCCTGAGGATTTCCTCACACTTCCGACATATGAGCTTATGAAGATCAGAGGAGAGGCACTCAGAGTTCTTCAGATGCCTGTAGGAACTCTTGCAAACTTCCATAAGAATACAATGACAGCCCTTGTTGATAAGGATGATAATTTACTTCCCTTCACAACAGAGGATGACAGAAAACGTGCAATAGCTCAGAGAGAGGCTGCCCGTGCTGCTCAGCAGGCAGACAGCAAAGAATAACTATGTACCATCTGATAAAAAATCAAGGCAGGGCAAGAAGGGGTGAAATTATTACCCCTCACGGTACAATACAGACTCCTGCATTTATGAATGTTGCGACCTGCGGAGCAATAAAGGGCGCAGTTTCGGCTCTTGATCTGAAGGAACTGCGCTGTCAGGTACAGCTTTGCAATACCTATCATCTTCATCTTCGTCCGGGAGATGAAAATGTAAAAAAACTTGGCGGACTTCATGAGTTTACAAGATGGGACGGTCCCATTCTTACGGACAGCGGCGGCTTTCAGGTCTTTTCGCTTGCAAAGCTGAGAAATATAAAGGAGGAAGGCGTGACCTTCGCTTCTCATATTGACGGACACAGGATATTCATGGGTCCCGAGGAAAGTATGACAATACAGTCAAACTTAGGCTCAACTATAGCTATGGCATTTGATGAATGTATAGAAAATCCCGCCGAATATGATTATACAAAGCGTTCCTGTGACAGGACATACAGATGGCTTTGCCGCTGTAAGAATAAGATGCGGGAGCTTAACAGCCTGGAAACAACTATAAATAAAAAACAGATGCTTTTCGGTATAAATCAGGGATCTACCTATGATGATCTCAGGATCGAGCATATGAAAAGGATAAGGGAGCTTGATCTTGACGGATATGCTGTCGGAGGTCTTGCAGTAGGTGAAAGCGCAGAGGAGATGTATCATATACTTGATGTGGTCGGTGAGCATATGCCTGAGGATAAGCCGAGATATCTTATGGGTGTGGGAACACCTGTAAATATACTTGAGGCTGTTTACAGAGGAATAGATATGTTCGACTGTGTAATGCCAACGAGAAATGCAAGACACGCTAATGTATTTACCTGGTCAGGCCGCAGGAATATGAATAATGAGAAATATTCTCTTGATACCGAGCCGCTTGATAATGAATGTGACTGCCCCGTATGCCGCAATTTTACAAGAGCATATATCCGTCATCTGTTTAAAAGCGGAGAGATGCTTGCAATGAGGCTTTGCGTAATGCATAATGTATATTTTTATAATACGCTTCTCATGCGTATCCGTGAAGCGCTTGATGAGGACAGGTATGAGCAATTCTATCTTCATTACAGAGATATACTTGATAAGAGGATATAGTTTGTATCATGCAGACAAATTTTTAAAAATCTCTTGCAAGTATTGTAAAGTGCTGTTATAATAGGTTTTGGTTTTTGGTTATCGGTCGTTGATCACAAATAAGGGATTGGATGATCGTCGGCTGAAATACTAAGTATATAATTTGTTGTTGTCGGCAGCGGGTAGGATATCTTTGGTGAATGAAACAGTTTGAATATTAAGGATCCGACGGCTTGCCGGCTGAAAGGTAAGAAAGAAAGGAAAATGGAATTATGACAAGCTTTGTTTTACTTGATGCGGCGGCAAATGCTTCTGAGCCGAATACGTTTGCTACTGTCGGAATGTTTGCATTCTGGATACTTATTTTTGTAGTGATGTATTTTGTTCTAATCCGTCCGCAGAGGAAAAAGCAGAAGGAAGAAGAGGCAATGCGAGGCAGTGTTGAGATAGGCGATGATGTTACGACTATCGGAGGTGTTGTCGGAAGAGTAATTGCTGTTCGTGATGACGATGAAACATTCGTTATGGAAACAGGAAGCGACAGAACAAGGATGCGTTTCAAGAAATGGGCTATCAGCTCCATTGATACTCCTGAAAAACAGCAGAAAAAGAGCGCTGAGAAGGAAAAGAATGAGCGCAAGGACAAGGATAAAACAGAAGAATGATACTTTAAAAGAGAATGGAGCAGGCGGCAGCTTTGCTTCATTTCTTTGTATAAGGAGGTAAAAAATGAGTGGGAATATCAAAAAAATAGTTATAACGGGTGGACCGTGTGCCGGAAAGTCAACGGCTCTGAGCAGGATACATAAGCATTTTTCTCAGATAGGCTATAATGTAATATTCATACCTGAAACAGCTACGGAGCTTATTTCAAGCGGTGTAGCGCCATGGACGTGCGGCACGAATTATGATTATCAGCTGTGTCAGATGCGTTATCAGACGGAGAAGGAAAAAATATTTAAGGCTGCGGCTGATACGATGGATTCGGAGAAAATACTTATCGTATGCGACAGAGGTCTTGTGGATAACCGTATATATATGCATAAAGAGGATTTTACCCGTATTCTTAAAGACCTTGGTGAAAATGAGGTCGAGCTGAGAGACAGGTATGACGCTGTTTTTCATCTTGTGACGGCTGCAAAGGGCGCATTGGAGTTTTACACGACAAGCAATAATTCTGCAAGAACGGAAAGCCCCGAAAAGGCAGCTCAGATGGATGATAAGCTTATCGCCGCATGGACGGGACACCCGCATCTGAGAGTTATCGACAACAGCGGCAGCTTTGACGATAAGATGAAAAGACTTATACATGAGATATCTTCATTTTTAGGTGAACCCGAACCGCTTGAGATAGAGAGGAAATTCCTTATTGAATACCCTGATCTCAAAAAGCTTGATGAAGCGGAGCACTGTCATAAGGTCGAGATAATGCAGACCTATCTCAAAAACAGGGACGGACAGGAAATAAGGCTTCGTCAGCGGGGCGAAAACGGACATTACATTTATTTTGAAACAATAAAGCGTACTATTACAGGGATGAAAAGAGTCGAGATAGAGAAGCGTCTTACAAAGGACGAATATCTTGTGCAGATGATGGAGGCGGATTTCACAAAACGTCAGATAAGAAAAGACCGTTACTGTCTTATGTATAAGAACCATTATTTTGAAATTGACGTTTATCCTTTCTGGCAGGATAAGGCAGTAGCGGAAATAGAGCTTAGCGATGAAAACGAGACATTTGAATTTCCCGATTTCATTAAAATAATAAAAGAAGTCACAGATGATCCTTCATACAGGAATTATGCTCTTGCAAAGTGACCAAAAAGCATAAATTTTCAATAAGCAGCATATAATCCATAAAAGAAATTATGATAAGGGTACGGTGTTGCTTATGAAGGAGAAAAAAGCATTTGTGCTGCCGTTAATGATAAGCGGTGTCGTTGGTGCAATGTTTGTTTTTATGATCCTGCTGCTTTTTGCATCTGCGCTGGTCAGTATGGGAAGTATGGATACGGGAACATTTATTCCTGTGAATATGGTATCATTGAGCATAGGTTCATTTGTCGGCGGCTGGCTTTGTGCAAGATTCATGAAGGAAAAGGGACTGATATGGGGAATGTTGTGTGCGCTTGCAGTATTTGTTTTTACTGCGTCAGTTCTGTTTATCATGGGCGGAGAGCCTACGGTGCAGGTGCTTTTAAGATTGCTGCTGATGCTGCCTGCGGGTGCGATAGGCGGAGTTTTGGGTGTAAATAAAAAGAAAAAAAGACGCCGTTAAGATTTTTCTGATACCCTTGAATTTAAACTGCTAATATGATAGAATATATAAAAGGCAGCATGCTGTCAGCTTTGGGCTTTAAGCTTGAAGCTTTGAGCAATAACGCTGCATGAATAAAAACCGAAAGGGTGATATCAATGTCAGCAAAGCATATCAAAACTCTCAACAAGGCTAATCTCAAGGAGTCTGCTGTTAAGGGCGGCTGCGGTGAATGTCAGGCATCCTGCCAGTCTGCATGCAAAACATCATGCACAGTAGCTAACCAGAAGTGTGAGAAATAATTTTTGACAAAGGAAGTATCTGCCTTCTGGCAGGGTAACTTCAGAGCAAAAGGGCGGCAGCGTTGGAAGATCATCGTAACCGCCCTTTGTTGTTTAAAAGGAACAATAATAGCTGATAAAAAAGATAACAGGAGAAAGAAAAATGATACATAAATATAAACTCGGCGGATATAATATATGTCTGGATGTTCACAGCGGAGCTGTGCATGTGCTTGATGATATTGCCTACGATATACTTGATATTCTTGAAAAGAAGGATACAATGACAAAAGAGCCTGATAAGGCGTTGTTTGATTCTCTTGCAGGAAAATATGACAGAGAGGAAATACAGGAAACTTATGAGGCTTTGTATGAGCTTTTTGAAAACGGGCTGCTGTTTTCACCTGATGACTATGAGCAGTTTGCAGATATGATGACAAAAGCGCCGATAAAATCAATGTGCATTAATATATCGCATGACTGCAATCTGCGCTGTGAATACTGCTTTGCCGCAAAGGGAGATTTCGGTCAGGGCCGCTGCCTTATGTCATTTGAAACGGCAAAAAAGGCTATCGACTTTATTATCGCAAATTCCGGAACAAGAAGAAATCTTGAAGTAGACTTTTTCGGCGGCGAACCGCTTATGAATTTTGATGTCGTAAAGCAGACTGTCGAGTATGCAAGGAGCATTGAAACAAAGTTTAACAAGCATTTCCGTTTCACGATCACTACAAACGGACTTTTGCTTGATGATGAAAAGATAGAGTATATAAACCGTGAAATGAATAACGCCGTTCTTTCACTTGACGGCAGAAAAGAAGTAAATGACCGGATGAGAGTTACCCCTAACGGACGTGGCTGCTATGATGTGATCGTTCCGAAATATCAGAAGCTTGTACAGGGCAGGGGAGACAAGGATTATTATATCCGTGGTACATTCACCAAGTACAATCTCGATTTTACAAATGACGTACTTCATTTCTATGAGCTTGGCTTTGACCAGCTTTCCATAGAGCCTGTTGTTTCCGATCCTAAGCTTGATTACAGTATCAAATATGAGGATCTTCCGAGAGTATTTGAGGAATATGACCGCCTTGCAGATACAATTATCAAATACAGGAAAAAGGGCGATTATTTCAATTTCTTCCATTTCATGATAGACCTGAACCAGGGTCCCTGCGCTATAAAGCGTCTGAGAGGCTGCGGCTGCGGCAATGAATATGTTGCGGTGACCCCCCAGGGCGATATTTACCCATGTCATCAGTTTGTAGGAAATGAAGCCTATAAAATGGGTAACCTGCATGACGGTACATTCAATACGGAAATGAAAGAGGATTTCGCAAAGGCTAATGTCTACAGTAAGGAAAACTGCAAAAACTGCTGGGCAAAATTCTATTGCTCAGGCGGCTGCAATGCTAATAATTACCAGTATGAAGGCGATATCAGAAAATCTCATAAGACCTCATGTGAGCTTGAAAAAAAGCGTCTTGAATGTGCGATAATGATAAAGGCAGCTCTTGCGGAGGACAGCGATGCACAGGAATGTGACGGCGAGGACTGCTTTACAGCCTGTTGCTGAGTGAGGTGTCAGGGTGACGGATGTAAAAGCAGAGAGAATATATTCCCTCGATTGTACACGGGCAATATGTATGCTGTGGATAGTTGCGCTGTGGCATATGGAAAGCTACCTTGATATTACGATAAAGTGTTATATAACAGATGATATTTGTTCGGGAGTGCTTGCGGCATTTACGTTTATTTCCGGATATTTTTTAGGTAAAAAGCCTGTTGGAAATGTAAAGGAGCTTCTTACATTTTACAAAAAGAGGATACTAAGATTTTACCCCTTGTTTTTTGTCTCATGCATGATTTTTTATTTGTTTTTGAAATTGTATAAGGCGGCGTTCATTACCGGCAAAAGTCAGCTGATACTCACACTTACCGGTCTGTCATGCATTTTTACCCCCGAACCGAAAACGATATGGTATATAAGTATGCTTATACTGTTTTATGCAGTCACCCCGCTGATATGCTGCAAAAAAAGCATAGTATACAGATCATCGGTATCTGCGGGACTTATTGCATTGTTGCTGTTACTCAAGCTTGTACTTATTCCTCAGATGAGCTGGAAATTATTATTGTATTTTCCTACATACTGTATCGGGATCATTCTTTCAGATAAAACAAAGCTGTTTGAAAAGCCTTCAGCAGCTCTGCCTGTGATCGGAGTACTTCTTGGCGGCGGGGCAATTCTTTTGCAGACGCTTTTTGCAGTATATGATAATTATTTCTTAACGATAATAGTATCATGGGGTATAGGCTGCCTGCTTATATTTATAGGCATACTTTGCTCAATGGCGGAAATTATAAGAAAGCCGCTTTCGGTACTGAGCTATGCGGCAATGACGGCATATCTGTTTCACCGCCAGTATTTTTATTTTATTTACAGAAAAACTGATATTATGAATCCGTGGACGATATATTTTGTGTTTTTGCCTTTGTTCTTTATACTGTGCTTTTTTATTCAGAAGGGATATGACGGGCTTTTAAAACTTATTACGGAGAGGATAAGATCCCGTTCTGCTGAATAAAACGATGACTTCCGGTTATAATACCATAGTGATTAGTTTCAGCTGTCAGTTCATGTTCAATGGGATACCTGCGCTGAAAGCTGCAAACTGATAACTAAGTAAAAATGGAGGTCAGGAACATGATTGATAAGATCGCATTGATTCTGCTTATAATCGGCGGACTTAACTGGGGAAGTGTAGGTATTTTCCAGTTTGATATGGTTGCATGGCTTTGCGGTGGTCAGACCGGAATTGTAAGCAGGATCATATATACGCTTGTTGCTCTTGCGGCTGTATGGTGCATTTCACTTCTTTTTCGAGAAAATGCCATCATCGACGAAGACCGACGTCCCGCATTCTCGGAATAAGGAGCATACAATAAGACTTCTTACAAAGCTATAGAGAATACTCACTTATCATTACAGAGGAGCTGCTGTGCTGAAAAGGCGCATCAGCCCCTTATTTCTTTTCTTGACAGTGATATTTGGCAAGGTCTAACAGTTTACTTTTTATTTTGCTTGTTCAGATGTCTGCAAATGGTTTCAGTAATTGACTTTTATTCATTTTATTGCATTATAATAAGTCACAAACAACAAGCACAGGGATGATTTATCGTATATAATACCAATTGAAAGAGTGTGGGTCATGGGATATAATATAAAAGTATGTATTTATGCGTAAAAAACTTAGTGATTGCGCTGAATAAAAATAAAGCAAAGGAGGATGCCGTTTAACGGCTAAAAGCAGATGCGAAGAGAAAATATTTCAAGGCTGTCGGTAATGCTGCTGAGTATGATGCTCATATGCACTATTTTATGCAGCATGGGGGTCATCCCTGTACCTGTGTACCGGGCAGCAAAACAAACGTTTACAGTAGGTTTTGACGCTGAATTCCCGCCCTATGGCTATAAGGACAGCAACGGTGAATATGTGGGCTTTGACCTTGATCTTGCTGCAGAGGTCTGTGCAAGAAGGGGCTGGGAGCTGAAAAAGCAGCCCATAGACTGGGATTCAAAAGATATGGAGCTTAACAGCGGAGCAATTGACTGTATATGGAACGG
>DEHG01000154.1:14129-18380 GCA_002351795.1 Ruminococcaceae bacterium UBA2806
TTTACGATCGACGGACGTGAGGATCAGTATACATGGTCAGTACCGTATGTTGATAATTCACAGGTAGTCGTTGTTAAGACTGACAGCGATATACAAAAGCCCGCTGACCTCAAGGGCAAAATTGTAATTGTGCAGAAGGACAGCTCGGCGCTTGCAGCATTTACCGGTGAAGATGCAACAGATGAAAATAAGGCGCTTGCAGAAAGCTTCAAGGAACTTCAGCAGACGGGCGATTACAATACAGCCTTCCTTAATCTCGAAAGCGGAATGGCGCAGGCAGTATGCATGGATATCGGCGTTGCGAATTTCCAGATAAAGCAGAGGGGCGAAAAATTCCGTATGCTTGAAGACAGGATATCAAGCGAAAAGTACGGAGTAGGCTTCAAGCTCGGAAATACTGAGCTTCGGGATCAGGTTCAGGAATGTCTGTTTGAACTTAAAGAAAACGGAAAATTTGACGAGATAGCAAAAAAATGGGGACTTGAAACAAGCGTTTGTCTTACAGCAGAGGCAGCGTCTGTTACAGATACCGAAAAAACTGAAAATACAGAGGATACAAAGGAACAGTCTCCTGAAACGAACAAAAATGGAATCGACTATGGTTCAATGTTCATGCAGCTTCTGGAAGGATTGAGCTCAACCGTACTTATTTTCGTTCTGACGCTTTTATTCTCAATGCCGCTGGGACTTCTCCTGACATTTGTACGGATGTCAAGGTTCAGAATACTGCAGATCATAGCGAGGGTATATATATCCATAATGCGTGGAACGCCGCTGATGCTTCAGCTTCTTGTAGTATGCTTCGGACCGTATTATATATTCCGTATACCGCTTGATGATTCATACAGATTCTATGCGGTAATAATAGGCTTCTCATTGAATTATGCAGCGTATTTTGCGGAGATCTTCCGTGCCGGCATACAGGCTGTGCCTGTAGGTCAGAGAGAGGCGGCGTCTATTCTCGGATATTCAAGGGCGCAGACCTTCGGCCGTATAATCTTCCCGCAGATGGCAAAGAATGTTCTGCCGCCTGTTACCAATGAGATCATTACGCTTGTAAAGGATACTTCACTTGCATTTGTGCTTACATATACAGAGATATTCACACTTGCAAAGCAGATAGCAGCTGCGGAGGCAAGCATTATCCCGCTTTTTGCGGCAGGTGTTTTCTATTATGTATTCAATGCTCTTGTTGCATTTATAATGAACAGAATAGAAAAGAGACTGAATTATTACAGATAAAAACGAAGGGAGATACTATGAAACTTCTTGAAATAAAAAATCTGAGTAAAAGCTTTGACGGAAAAAAGGTTTTGGAGGATATAAGTCTTACTGTGGAAAAAGGCGAGGTTTTATCCATACTCGGTCCGTCAGGTTCGGGAAAATCAACTCTTCTGCGCTGTGCGACCTTTCTTGAAACAATGGATGACGGTGAGCTCAGCTACTGTGAAAAAGAGGTAGTAAAAAGCGTTAACGGAAAGGCTGTATATCCAAATAAAGCTGTAATGAAGGAAGCAAAATCGCATTTCAGTCTTGTGTTTCAGAATTTTAATCTTTTTCCGCATTTCAGCGTTCTGAAAAACGTATCGGACGCACCGATAAAGGTAATAGGCAGAGAAAAGGCTGAGGTGCTTGAGGAGAGCAGACAGATACTGAAAAAGGTCGGACTGGAGGAAAAGGAAAACGCATATCCCTGCGAGCTTTCGGGCGGTCAGCAGCAGAGAGTAGCTATTGCAAGAGCGCTTGTTATGAATCCGGGTATGCTGTTTTTTGACGAGCCGACATCTGCGCTTGACCCGGAGATCACTGCGGATATACTGCGCATAATGAAGGCGCTTGCAAAGGAAAAGATGACTATGGTCATTGTTACACATGAGATCGACTTTGCAAGGGCGGTTTCGGACAGGGTAATATTCATGGACGGCGGATTCATTGTTGAACAGGGCAAGCCTGAGGATGTTATTGATAATCCTAAAAATGAAAGAACAAGAAACTTCCTGAAAAAGCTGACTGTATAATGGCAGAAAGATAAAAAAGACTGAGGCTTGACTGCCTATGATATGAATGATATAATGGATTCAGAAATAATAAGGGGGCGGGCTTATGAGCACAAGAGAGATGGCTTACAATATTTTTCAGCAGCTGACAGAAGATGAGTTGGAGGGATTTGTTTTGATTTTCAGTAAACTCCATCCATATAAGGATGACGCAGCTGAAAGACGTAAAGCAGCATTTGATCGTATCATGAAACTACGCAAGCCTATGCCTGATCTGGATTATGATAAGGAATTGGCAGAATACAGAGAGGAGAAATACGGCAGATGAATATACTGCTTGATACTAATGTTCTGTTGGACTTTTTGACTTTCAGAGAACCTTTTTCTGATGATGCCTGTGTTATTATGGATCATTGCTGCAAAAAAGTGGTCAACGGCTTTATAGCTGCACATACGATAATGGATGCGATATACATTCTTCGCAAGCAAATCCCACTCGATAAAAGAAGACAGTTAATGCTTGATTTCATGGAATTTCTTACTGTTGTCGGCATAGATCAGGATAAAATAATCGCTGCTCTCGAAAATGAGGATTTTTCCGATGTTGAGGACTGCCTGCAAGATGAATGTGCCAAAGCCTGCGGTGCAGATTATATCGTAACAAGAAATATCAGGGACTATAAAAACAGTACAGTTCCGGCGATCATGCCTGATGAATTTTTGAAATTGGTGTAAATCTTCCCCTCTTTCCGCAAGGAGAGAGGGGATTTAAACAATACCGGCATGGGGCATTAAAGAAGCAATAGCGTAAAATCATAGTAACTCATTGTACATTAAGCAACAACCGCAGCCAACCAACTTACTCTTTATCAATCAGAGCGTAACGGAGTGAAGCGACTGCTGCGTTATGGGTCCAGCGTCACGCTGGGCGGCTCGCCGGTTGCAATTGTTGATGGAATGTGGTATAGTATAATTGGTTGATTGGAATTAGCTGCAGTATGGATAAAGTTGGTAATAATTTTCCGAAACTGACAGCTGAGGAAACGAAAAAATGTCAGGAGGTTATGAAGATGAGTAAAAAGATAGAACTGCTTAGTCCGGCAGGTGATATGGAATGTCTGGAGAGCGCATTGAAATTTGGTGCGGATGCAGTGTATCTTGCAGGCACACAATTCGGAATGAGGACGGCTTCAAAGAATTTTACAGCGGAGCAAATAAAGGATGCAGTTGAAAAGGCGCATAAACAGGGGGTCAAGGTACACGTTACCTGTAATACACTGCCGAGAAATAATGAAATAGACCTTCTGCCCGAATTTCTGACAAATGTACAGGAATGTGGTGTTGATGCGCTGATTATTGCAGATCTCGGAGTTATGTCACTTGCGGCAAAATATGCGCCGAAGGTTCAGCGCCATGTGTCAACTCAGGCGGGAGTTGTGAATTATCTTACAGCAAGGACGCTTTATGATATGGGTGCGACCCGTGTCGTTCTTGCAAGAGAGCTTCCGCTTGAAGAAATAGCAGAAATCCGTGCCAAGACCCCGAAGGAAATGGAAATAGAGACTTTTGTCCACGGTTCAATGTGCGTTTCATTTTCGGGGCGCTGCCTGATCTCAAACTACCTCACAGGCAGAGACGCTAACAGAGGAGACTGTGCCCAGCCTTGCAGATGGAAGTATCAGCTTTTTGAAGAACACAGGGAGGGTCAGTATTTCCCGATAGAGGAGGACGGCGACGGTACATTCCTGTATAATTCCCGTGACCTTTGTATGATAGAGCATATCCCGGAGCTTGTAAAGGCAGGAATTGACAGCCTTAAAATTGAAGGCAGGGCAAAGTCCGCATATTATGTTTCCGTTGTTACAAATGCATATCGTCACGCAATTGACGAATACTATGAAAACGGAGGAAACAGCCCGCTTTCGGATTGGATAAAAGAGGAGCTTGAAAANNTAAGCCACAGGGAATACAGCACAGGATTTTTCTTCGGCGGCGAACCGGGACAGACAACGGATAACGGCGGATATATACGCAATTATGAGGTCGTTGCAGTTTGTGACGAATATAAGGATAATACGGCATTCCTTACGCAGAGAAACCGCTTTTTCTCAGGGGACAGACTTGATGTGCTTCCGCCGAGCGGCGAGCCGTTTGAGATAATTGTCGATTGTATGCAGAATGAAAAGGGAGAGCTTATCGAGGTGGCGCCTCATGCTATGCAGAAGGTAATTATGCCGAGCAATGTTGAGATACC
>DEHG01000154.1:18647-38546 GCA_002351795.1 Ruminococcaceae bacterium UBA2806
GCGTTATGATAAATCCCTGCCTTATGCCGTTCCTTCATCTTCCGAGACTCGGATATAAAAGCGATGAGGGTGTGCTTGAATATATCAGGCTTTTTTCGGGTCTTGCAGATGTTGACAGCGGACTTGTTTCGACTATTGTCGGAGGACAGGATGAATTGATAGATACTCACGATTTTACAAGAAGCGTTTTCCAGAACGAAAGGTTCATTGTTGTGCCGGAGGGAAAACACAGCGGAGCGACAATGCCCCTTGAGGATATCTTCAAAGACCATAAGGAAGGCTTCTTTGAAAATGTAATAGTATGAGTACAATAAGTGCCTGTTTTGAAAAGGTGAAAATAAATGTATCTTAAATCATATTTGATCGCAATATTAAAAGTAAAAAATGTTTTATTGCTGCTCACAGGTCTGTTTCTGTTCTTTACAGGTATAGGCGATATTATTTCCCTTATACTATATTATTGGGGAGACTGGAATACGGTGCTTCATGCCCGTTCTGTTCCTGAAGCGGCTGCCGGAATAATAATAGCACCGGTACTTATTCTGATTGCGGCATTTTCCAGAAATAAAATCAGGGACGCAGTTTTTTATTCAGGCTATTTTGAGACAAATCTTTACGGAAATGTCTGGTATAATGAGCTGTCATGTGCGACAGGATACAGTGCTAAAAAGGTCAAAAGAGATCTTCGCTTTCTGAGGATATTCTATATGAAACGCTTTTCCTTTGTGACGGGCGGAAACGGGGAGTACATAGAGCTTTTCAGCAAAAGAGTAACGTGCAGATGCAGGAACTGCGGAGCTGTAATAGATAAAAATGAATATTTCACCGGACTTTGTCCTTATTGCAAAACGCCTGATATTTTTGCGTCAGTAATAACAGACAACAAAATATACAGTATTACAAATGATGTGCAAAGCGTCAGAACGTCTCCTGTTTATTATCTCAAAAAGCATATTAATTTAAAGATGGGATTGCTTATTACGGCATTGTCCTTTTCAGGTGCGTTTTTGTTTGCACTGTTCTGCATGATAATGGACTATATTTCAAAATATAACGATATGGACTATCAGAAGGATCTGATCCTGTCCGGTAAAGGCTATGCAAGCATTGAGATTAATCAGAAACAGATGGTCGATACTATAGTCTGGGATATTTTCTTTATCATGATATTATTGCCTATAGTAATTATCTGCATAAAGAAGCTTCATATAATAGCGTCTTCAAGAGGATTGTCTGGACTGTTCGCAGATTCAAAGGCGGCGTTTATAGATTTAAGTGTTGTCGAAGATGCCAATTACTCTGCTTCGCTTCTGAGAAGGTGCATACAGAGCGGATACCTTAAAAACTGTACAATGGAAAATCATGACGGCGCGATAATGATATCTCTTGCTAGGAAAATCGTCAGGGACAGCTGTCCATACTGCGGTGCGCCTGTTTCCGGTGCAGTTGGCGAGAATTACATATGCGGTTTCTGTCATAATACGATAATGGGAGTTATCAGAAAAAGATAAGGAGTTTAAAGCGTGAATAATAACGGATTTGACAGCAGGGATGACTTTTACAGCGGCTATGATAATAACAGTCAGAATGGCGGCGGATTTTATACAGGCTATGATGATAATAAAGAGGATACATATGCAGATCCTTTTTCAGGCGGCAATTATAACCAGAATGCAGGTTTATCAGAAGCTTCGCAGTTGAAGAAGCTCAAAGCTGAATATAAACTGATAACTGAAAGCTTACAACTGACCATGTGAAAGGAAAAAACGATGTTCAGAGATGTAGTTAGAAAAAAACGTAAAATTACTGATGAGGAATGTATTGATATTCTGAAAAGTGAAAAAAGAGGGGTGCTTTCCGTTATCGGTGACGGGGGTTATCCATATGGTATGCCGCTGAATCATTTCTATAATGACGGGGACGGGAAAATATATTTCCACAGCGGAAAAACAGGTCATAAAATAGATGCAATGAAGGCAAATGACAAGGCTTCATTCTGCGTTTATGACAGCGGTTTCCGCAGGGATGGAGAATGGGCGTTTGAATATAAAGAGCGTTATTGTTTTCGGAAGGATAGAATTTGTTGAAGACTACAATAAAGCGATGGATATAAGCCGCAGACTGAGCCGTAAGTTTACGGATAATGAGGAATATATTGAAAATGAGGTAAGTAAGTACGGCAGGAACACACTTGTTTTTGCACTTGTACCCGAGCATATTACGGGGAAGATCGTGAATGAGGCGTAGGACATGAAAACAGTCAGAAGGGGCTTTGTGCCGGAGGATGAAAGATTTTTTTCAGATGATTCTCTTATAACATTAAAAAAAGCGTCAAAGGATATAAAGTATCTCATAGATAACGGCTATCCAATAAAATCCGCTTCAACATTTGTTGGCGATCACTATCTATTGTCAGAACGTCAGCGTCTTGCGATTGTAAGAAGTATATCAAGTGAAGAAATGCTGAAGCTTCGCCGGGAAAAACAGCTTACTTCGCCCGAAAAGGGCAGTACTGTGCATATTGACGGTTTCAATACGATAATAACCCTTGAAGTTGCATACTCCGGCAGTCCGCTGTTTGAAGGGATGGACGGGTGTATTCGTGATCTTGCCGGACTTCGTGGAACATACCGCATTGTTGACAAAACGATGCTGGCTCTTGAGGCGGTCGGAAAGGCGCTTTGTGATCTTGGAATAGGGAAGGCTGTTTTTTATATCGACAAGCCTGTTTCAAATTCCGGCAGACTGGCGCAGCTTATCAGTGAAACATTTATGGAAACACCATTTGAGACTGAAACGGTCGTCATGAATGAGGTTGACTTTGAACTGAAAAAACATGAAAATGTCATTTCGGGTGATGCTATTATTTTGGATGAGTGTAAAAGCTGGATAAATTTTGTAAGGGCAGTACTCGAAAAAGAAAAACTGCTTGGCAATGCGATAAAGGTGTGGTAATTTGATGGATAGATTTAAACTGGTGTCCGACTATAAGCCTACCGGCAGTCAGCCGCAGGCTATTGACGAGCTTGTTAAAAGCATAAAGGCGGGCAATAAGGAGCAGACGCTTCTTGGCGTTACGGGTTCGGGCAAAACATTTACAATGGCAAATATAATTGAAAGGCTTAACCGCCCTACTCTTGTGCTTGCCCATAATAAAACGCTTGCCGCACAGCTTTGCGAGGAATTCCGTTCATTCTTTCCCGAAAATGCGGTCGAATACTTTGTGTCATATTATGACTACTATCAGCCGGAAGCATATGTGCCGACAACGGATACCTATATCGAAAAGGACAGCTCTATCAATGACGAGATAGATAAGCTAAGACACAGCGCAACACTTGCCCTTTCTGAAAGACGTGATGTTATAATCGTTGCAAGCGTATCATGCATTTATTCTTTGGGAAATCCTATTGATTACCGGAATATGGTGATATCACTTCGTCCGGGCATGGAAAAGTCAAGGGATGATCTGCTGAAAAAGCTTGTGGAGCTTCAATACGAAAGAAATGACATTGACTTCACAAGAAATAAATTCAGGGTCAGGGGAGATGTGGTGGAGATATTCCCTGCCTATTCATCGGACAGCATTATCCGTGTTGAGTTTTTCGGAGACGAGATAGACAGGATAAGCGAGCTTAATCCAGTAACGGGTGAGGTAAAGTCTGATCTTCGTCATGCGGCGATATATCCTGCATCTCATTATATAGTTCCGAGGGAAAAAATAGAGATTGCCGTTAAAGAGATAGAAAAAGAGCTTGATGAAAGAATAGAATATTTCAAGGCAAGAGGAAAGCTCCTTGAAGCGCAGAGGATAGAACAGCGAACACGCTATGATATAGAAATGCTCATGGAGATAGGCTTTTGCAGCGGTATCGAAAACTATTCCCGTGTACTTTCCGGAAGAAAACCCGGAAGTGTGCCGTATACTCTGCTTGATTATTTCCCGGATGACTATTTGCTGTTTGTCGATGAATCCCATGTAATGCTGCCGCAGGTAAGAGGAATGTACGGCGGCGACAGGGGACGAAAGGAAAACCTTGTGGAATACGGTTTCCGGCTTCCGTCCGCATATGACAACAGACCGCTGAATTTTGACGAATTTTACAGTCATATAAATCAGGCGGTTTTTGTAAGCGCAACGCCGGGAGATCTTGAGCTTGAAAAGAGCGCAGTTGTTGCCGAGCAGGTAATACGTCCTACAGGGCTTCTTGATCCTGAGATAAGCGTTCGTCCGACAGAGGGGCAGATGGATGATCTCATATCCGAGATAAACGAAAGGATACCCAGAAAGCAGCGTACACTTGTTACAACGCTGACAAAGAAAATGGCGGAGGATCTTACGGATTATCTTACAACAATGGGAATAAAGGTGCGCTATATGCACCATGATATTGATACTGTTGAGCGAATGCAGATAATACGGGATCTGCGTCTTGGTGAATTTGATGTGCTTGTCGGTATAAACCTTCTGCGTGAGGGGCTTGACATACCGGAGGTTTCGCTTGTAGCGATACTGGATGCGGATAAGGAGGGCTTTCTCCGGAGTGAGAGAAGTCTTATACAGACGATAGGAAGGGCTGCAAGAAATGCCGAAGGAAAGGTAATAATGTATGCGGATGTTGTGACGGATTCGATGGAGAGGGCGATAACCGAGACAGAGCGCCGCCGCAGTATACAGATGAAATACAATGAAGAAAACGGCATTGTACCGAAAACGATAACCAAGAAGGTCAGTGATATAATAGAGATATCCTCAAAGACGGATGAAAAACTCAGGAGCAAGACAAAGATGAGCAGAGCGGAGCGTGAAAAGCTGATAGCGCAGCTAACAAAGGAAATGAAGGCTGCCGCAAAGCTGCTTGAATTTGAACATGCTGCATATCTCAGGGACAAGATAAAGGAGCTGCAAGGATGATGGAGGTTAGTAATGACAGATACGGTATATTCTGTAGAAGGTATAAGAGCTTTGCTTCGACCTGTATCTGACACCTATCATATTAAAGGGTAAATATAATTCAGATCATAAATGAAAGGCGGGTAAAAAAATGTCATTTGAAGGTCTTGACAAAAAAGAAAATATGGAGCAGAATAGTAAGGTTGAAATCACAGGGTTGGATTTTTGCCGTCCTGTTGAGGAACAATTCAGCGATGAAGAAATGCAGGAAAACTATCTGCCGTTCAATCCTGAAAAGCTGAGCGAACAGGAGCATAATGTTTCCGGGCTTGATTCGGTAAGACATATAAACCCGGAAATAAGATCGGATGTTCCGGCTGATTTTTCGGAGGATACATTCTATGCGGATGAGCTTAGCAGCGGAGATAATGTGAATATTACCGGTCTTGACAGCATAAAGCATATAGCCGAGCCGTCACTTCCGAAAATGTCGTCATTTGCAGTCAATCTGATAAAGCTTGTTGACCGTGCAAAGGAGCTTGATGTAAACTGCCGTGTTTTCGGCGCAGATAAGCACCAGTACAAATTCAATTCTGTAATATCACTTTCAAAAGTCCGTGATTTTGAAAAAAGGCACAAAATCACCTTCCCGCAGGCATATGTTGATTACCTGACGCAGGTAGGCGACGGCGGAGCAGGTCCCGATTTAGGACTTTATTCGCTTGATGAGGTGGAGTATAATAATTATACCGATCACTGCGAGACATCATGTACTCTTGAGCATGTAAGGGCAAGATCGGATTTCTATACTATCCCTTACACCATAGAGGGCAAAGAGCCTCTTGTAACTTCCGGACTTGACGAGAAAAAATGGTTTGAATGGTATGAAGCGCTTGGAGCGTCCTGCGCTAACGGCGGCAATTTCCGCAAAAAGGCAACGGAGCTTTATAACGGTCTTGTAGAGATATCTGCAATGGGCGGAACAAATGCTATGTACCTTATCTGCGAGGGTGATCTTAAAGGAAAGCTTTGTGCATTTACGCTTGATATTGACGATAAAGTACATATTTTTGATATCAGCTTTGAGGACTGGATGTTCAATCACTTCAAGCGCATTGTTGAAAAATTTGAACACATGGCAAAATGAGGAATGTACAATGTACAATGTACTAAGATTTTGCTGTTACACTGAATGGAGAAACAGAGCTTTTAAAGCTTACTTACACAATGTATCCGTGAAAAGCACCAGTCTGATATGATATAAATGTATGTGTCAGATCTGGTTTGACATATTCAGGTTATGATTTAAGTTTTACAGCAGAAGAGTAAACAAAGGTGTGTTACTGCTTATATTAAAGGAGAACGAAGAGAATTGGCTAAGAAAAAGGAAAAGCAGGAATATGGAAATGAAAGTATAGTAACGCTCAAGGGTGCTGACAGAGTAAGAAAACGTCCCGCCGTAATATTCGGTTCGGACGGAATAGAGGGTTGTCAGCACTCTGCGTTTGAGATACTTTCCAATTCCATAGACGAAGCAAGAGAGGGCTATGGCAAGGAGATAAAAGTAACGAGATTTAACGATCATTCAATAGAGATCGAGGATTTCGGACGAGGTATACCCGTAGATTATAATAAGAATGAGGAAAGATATAACTGGGAGCTTGTGTTCTGCGAATTGTATGCAGGCGGCAAGTATAATAACAGCGAAGCGGAAAACTATGAATTTTCCCTCGGTCTGAACGGTCTCGGTCTTTGCTCGACACAGTATTCATCGGAATATATGGATGTTGAGATCAGACGTGACAATACGCTTTTTACCCTGCATTTTGAACATGGTGAAAATATCGGCGGTCTTAAAAAGGAACCGTATAAGGGTAAAAAAACAGGCACGAAAATACGCTGGAAGCCCGATATAGATGTTTTTACAGATATAAATATCGGTGATGATTATTTTACGGATATAATCCGCCGTCAGGCTATCGTCAATGCAGGTATAAAATTCCTGTATAAAAGTGAAAAAGAGGACGGCGGCTTTGATGAACAGGAATTTATCTATGAAAACGGCATAGAGGATCACGTTAAGGAGCTTGTCGGAGAGGATGCGCTTTCCTCGGTACAGTTCTGGCAGACGGAAAAATTTGTCCGTGACAGAGAGGATAAGCCCGAATATAAAACAAAGATAAATATTGCCCTTGCCTTTTCCAATAAGGTAAGCACAGCGGAATATTATCACAATTCCTCATGGCTGGAATACGGCGGCGCACCCGAAAGGGCAGTAAAGAACGCCTTTGTATATGCGATAGATTCCTATCTTAAAGCCAACGGAAAATATACAAAGAATGAAGCAAAGATAAATATTGATGATGTAAAGGACTGTCTTGTTATCGTCATTTCATCCTTTTCAAGCGTTACATCCTATGAGAACCAGACAAAGAAGGCTATCACAAATAAGGGCATACAGGATGCAATGACGGAATACCTCAGACATCAGCTTGAAGTCTATTTTATTGAAAACAAGCTTGATGCGGAAAAAATAGCAGGTCAGGTGCTTATAAACAAGAGAAGCCGTGAAAGCGCCGAAAAGACAAGGCTTAATATAAAAAAGACTCTTGCAGGGAATATGGATATGACGGGCAGGGTCGCAAAATTCGTTGACTGCCGAAGCAGGAACAAGGACGAAAGAGAGCTTTTCATCGTTGAGGGAGATTCGGCTTTAGGCGCCTGCAAGCAGGCAAGAAATCCCGATTTCCAGGCAATAATGCCGATAAGAGGAAAGATACTGAACTGTCTGAAAGCTGATTACAATAAGATTTTCAAAAGCGAGATAATTACCGATCTGCTGAAAGTCCTCGGCTGTGGAGTTGAGGTAAAGTCAAAGGCAAATAAGGATCTTGCGACCTTTGACATGGAGCTTCTGCGCTGGAACAAGATAATATTCTGTACAGATGCCGATGTTGACGGCTTTCATATACGCACATTGCTTATGACGATGATATACCGTCTTGCGCCGACTCTGATAAAAGAGGGCAAGGTATATATCGCAGAGTCGCCGCTGTATGAGATAACGACAAAGGATAAGGTATATTTTGCCTATACCGAAGCCGAGAAGGAGCAGTTCATAAAAGAGATAGGCGACAAGAAATTCACGATACAGCGTTCAAAGGGACTTGGTGAAAACGAGCCTGAGATGATGAGCCTGACGACAATGGATCCGGCGACAAGAAGGCTTATAAAGATAATGCCTGACGATGCAAAGAAAACAGCGGAGATGTTTGATATTCTTTTAGGCGACAATCTTGCAGTGCGCCGTGATTATATTGTCGAGAACGGAGCAAAGTATATTGACGATATAGATGTATCTTAAGCAGAATGATTGGATTGATTGAATTGAAAAAACTGAAAACAATTGAGCTTTTCGCTGGTGCCGGGGGACTTGCGCTCGGTATCGAGAAGGCCGGATTTGAAACGATAGGTCTCATTGAGATCGATAAGGATGCGGCTGATACCTTAAGATGCAACAGACCGGGTTGGCGTGTTATTAATGAAGATATAGCTGAGATATCAAAGCTTGATCTTCTGCAATATTTTAGTCTGAAAAAGGGAGAACTTGATCTTTTATCCGGAGGCGCACCGTGTCAGAGCTTTTCTTATGCCGGAAAGCGATTGGGACTTGAAGATGCAAGAGGTACGTTGTTTTACCATTATGCAAAATTTCTGGAACAGCTTCAGCCTAAAATGTTTTTATTTGAAAATGTCAAGGGATTGTTGACTCATGATAAGGGACGTACTTATCGGATCATTTCTGATATATTTGAGAGCGAAGGCTATAGTATACAGAAAAAGGTGTTGAATGCATGGGATTATGGTGTTGCGCAAAAAAGAGAACGACTGATAATAATAGGCATCAGAAATGACTTGAAGGATAAGATATTGTTTGTTTTTCCTTTGCCGCATCAATACAAGCCGGTTCTGAGAGATGTTCTTAATAATGTTCCTGAAAGCAAGGGGGCTTCCTATACTGAACAAAAAAGAAAAATTTTTGAACTTGTACCTCCCGGAGGTTACTGGAGAGATATACCGCAGGATATTGCAAAGAAATATATGAAAAGCTGCTGGTATATGGATGGTGGAAGAACAGGTATACTAAGACGTTTAAGTATGGATGAACCTTCGCTTACCGTCCTTACTTCACCCGGACAAAAACAGACTGACAGGTGTCATCCGTTGGAAACAAGACCTTTCACCATAAGAGAGAATGCGCGCTGTCAAAGCTTTCCTGATGATTGGCAATTTTGTGGAAGTGTTGGTGCTCAATATAAACAGGTTGGAAACGCTGTTCCTGTAAATCTTGCTTATGATATTGCATTAAATATCAGAAATGCACTCAAAGGAGAATGATTATGTGGGAAATGGATTATATTACCCAAAGTGATTTTGAAAACCACGTAAGGTCAACTATAGAAAAATACGGTGAAAAACTTGAATCTTATGACTTGAAAAAATTCAATAAGAATATTATTGATCCTGTAAAGCTGATTTTTGATAAAACGGTATACAGCTTATCTTGGGAAGAAATTGTCAGTAACGAAATATTTCGTCAAAGAGATAAGTCCAACAATAATGATATAGGATATTTTCATCAGAGGATTTTTCAATATATTAAAAACTGTCGTGTACCAGACAATGGAAAAGAAGGTGGATGGGATGTGATATATGAATCTCCCGATGGAATAGCACTGCCGGACGGCGGTTTTGTTCATACTATATATGTTGAAATGAAAAACAAACACAATACCATGAATTCTGCTTCAGCAGGAAAAACTTTTATCAAAATGCAAAATCAGCTTTTAAATGATGATGACTGCGCTTGTTTTTTGGTAGAGGCAATTGCCAAAGAATCACAGAATATTAAGTGGGAGACAACTGTTGATAAACGAAAAGTAGGTCATAAATTAATCAGAAGGGTTAGTATTGACCGGTTTTATTCTATCGTAACCGGACAGGAAGACGCATTTTACCGGATTTGTATGGCATTACCGGGAACAATAAAAAAGGTTTTAAATGATTTATCAGATTCGTTAGTTCCTCACGATACTGTATTGGAAGAGCTTATTCTGAAATCAAAGAATTATAAGGATAATATGTATATTGCATCTTATATGCTTGCATTTGGATCTTATCTTGGTTTTCAGTGATGGGATTTGTAAATAATTGATTGATATTTTACAGGAGAAAAGGAATAATGGCAAAAAGGAAATCAAGTAAGAAAACGCCTGCCGCTGCAAAGATCGAAGGATATATAGCGGGAGCAGGCGAGGTTGCAGAGGAAAAAATAGCGTATACGCTGACGGAAAATTTCATGCCTTACGCTATGAGCATAATAATGAGCCGTGCGATTCCCGAAATAGACGGCTTCAAGCCCTCACACAGAAAGCTGCTGTATACCATGTATAAAATGGGACTTCTCGGCAGCCAGAGGACAAAATCCGCCAATATTGTCGGTCAGACAATGAGACTTAATCCCCACGGCGATGCGGCAATATATGATACAATGGTTCGTCTTAGCCGTGGATATGAAGCCCTGCTGCACCCGTTTGTGGATTCAAAGGGAAATTTCGGAAAGGCATACAGCCGTGATATGGCATGGGCTGCCTCACGTTATACCGAGGCAAAGCTTGACCCGATATGCAGCGAGCTTTTCGGGGACATTGATAAGGATACTGTAGATTTTGTTGACAATTACGATAATACGATGAAGGAGCCTAAGCTTCTGCCCGCTGCATTCCCGTCTGTTCTTGTGAACGCAAATACGGGTATAGCTGTAGGCATGGCAAGCTCAATATGCTCCTTCAATTTATCAGAGATATGCCGCACAACGATCGAGCTGCTCAGAAACCCGGATCATGAAATAATATCAACGCTTCCTGCGCCTGATTTCACGGGCGGGGCGCAGATAATATATGATAAAAAGACAATGCAGACTGTCTATGATACGGGCAGGGGCAGCATAAAGATGAGGGGAAGATATGTCTATGACAAATCGGCAAACTGTATAGATATATTGTCCATCCCTCAGACTACTACCTGTGAGGCAATTATCGAAAAGGTGATAGAGCTTGTCAAGGCGGGCAAGATAAAGGAGATATCGGATATCCGTGATGAAACGGGAATTGACGGTCTGAAAATAACGATAGATCTCAAACGTGCCACAAATGCCGATAAGCTTATGAGCAAGCTTTATAAAATGACGCCGCTTGAGGACAGTTTCTCCTGTAATTTCAATGTGCTTATCGGCGGGACGCCAATGGTTCTCGGCGTTAAGGATATGCTGAATGAATGGTGCGCCTTCCGCATTGAATGTGTAAAAAGACGGACATATTTCGATCTGCATAAAAAGCAGGACAGACTTCATCTTTTGCAGGGTCTTTCAAAGATTCTGCTTGATATTGATAAGGCAATAAGTATAATCCGCCATACAGAAGAGGAAGCAATGGTTGTACCGAACCTTATGGCAGGTTTTGAGATCGACGAGGTTCAGGCTGAATATGTTGCGGAAATAAAGCTCCGACACCTGAACCGTGAGTACATTTTAAAGCGTACAGAGGATATATCCCAGCTTGAGAAGGATATCGCAGAGCTTGAATCCATACTTAAAAGCAGCAAAAAGATTAAGAATATAATAATCCGTGAGCTAAGCGAGATTGCGGAAAAATACGGTCAGCCGAGACGCAGTATGATAATCCATGCAGACGAGCTTGAAGATGAGGAGATAACCGAGGATGTTCCCGATTATCCCGTAAACCTGTTTTTCTCGAAGGAGGGCTATTTCAAGAAGATCACCCCGCAGTCACTCAGGATGAGCGGAGAGCATAAGCTTAAAGACGGGGATGAAATAACCGAGCATTTTGAAACAACAAGCAATACTGATATAATATTCTTTTCCGATAAGGCACAGGCGTATAAGGCAAAGGGGTCTGATTTTGCCGATACAAAGACAAGCGTTCTGGGAGAATATATACCCTCAAAGCTTGGCTTTGATGACGGAGAAAATGCTGTCTACATGATACCGACAAAGGATTACAGCGGATATGTAATGTTTGTATTTGAAAGCGGAAAGGTCGCAAAGGTCACACTTGAATCCTTTGCAACAAAGACCAACAGGAAAAAGCTTGCAAACGCCTATTGTGAAAAGGAACCGCTGGCGGCAATATGCTATGTCCCTGATGATGAAACGGATATAGTAATACTTTCCTCATCGGGAAGGGCGCTTGTTTTCCGTGCAGGAGAGATAAACTCCAAAAACACAAGAAATACTCAGGGCGTTGCCGTAATGAAGCAGAAAAAGGGTCACAGGGTAATATCCGCAAAGGTACTGACCGAGGGCATGATATCCGATCCCGAAAGATACAGGGGCAAGACTCTGCCAAATATGGGTCAGTTCCCGAAAAAGCCTGAGGGTGAGCAGATGTCTTTTGATATGGAAAGCAGTGAATGAAACGCTCGCCTGAAAGACACGGGCGGCTCGTTGGCAAAAAAATTGCAGAAATATCTTGATTTTAGTAAACGGATATGATATTATATAAAGGTATGTTAAGCAAATTCGATTGGAGGATTTTATAGAATGGGCGTTTGGGAAATTGTAGTAGGTGCAGTGGTTCTTGTATTGTCAATAATCATGATAATCCTTATTATTTTACAGGAGGGTCATCAGGCAGGTCTTGGAGCTGTTACAGGCGGAGCTGATTCGTTCCTTTCAAGAGGTAAGGCTCGTACCGCAGATGCACTTTTTGCAAGAATTACAAAGTATTGTGCGGTTCTTTTCTTTATTCTTGTTATTGTACTTAATGCTATAGCATTCTTCGGCGGCAGCAATAAGGAGACAGGTACGGATGCGGCTGTTTCTTCTGATACTTCTGCAACAGAAACAAGCAAGGAAGAAAGCAAGCAGGAAAGTAAAGAGGAAAGCAAAGAAGAGAGCAAGGCTGAGACTTCTAA
Organism: Ruminococcaceae bacterium UBA2806; assembly: GCA_002351795.1. GTDB lineage: Bacteria > Bacillota > Clostridia > Oscillospirales > Acutalibacteraceae > UBA1213. The sequence continues at coordinate 31,537 of DEHG01000154.1, forward strand.
GGAAGAAAGCAAGGCTGAGTCTTCTGCTGAGGCAAGCAAGGAGGAAAGCAAGGCTGAATCTTCTGCTGAGGAAAGCAAGACAGAATCATCCGCAGCAGCAAGCGAAGCTGAATCAAGCACAGAGAGCGAATCCTCTGCTGAAAGCACAGCAGATAATTCTGAGACGGAAAGCGCTGCTGAAAGCGTTGAAGAAAGCGAAGCAGCTGAAAGCTCTGCACAGGCAGAGTCATCTGAGGCAGCAGAGTAATAAGCAAATATCAGAAACGATCATTCAGGCATCTTCAATTCAATTTTGGAGATGCCCTTTTTTTAAGGAGCAGGTCATGAAAATAACAGTACCGCATGATGTAAAGGCAATAATAGAAAAACTGGAAGCCTGCGGGTTCAGCGCATATGCCGTAGGAGGCTGTATCCGTGACAGCCTTATGGGAAAGCAGCCGCATGACTGGGATATATGCACAAGCGCAAAGCCTGAGGAGATACTTGGCGCATTAGGGACGCATAATATAATCGAAAGCGGTCTGAAACATGGTACGGTAACGGTCAAAGTAAACGAACAACTGTATGAGATAACCACATTCCGCAGCGAGGGAGAGTACAGGGATAACCGCCGTCCTGAAAGCGTAAAGTTCATTACCTCGCTTAAAGAAGATCTTTCAAGACGTGACTTTACCGTAAATGCAATGGCTTATAACAGCAGTGAAGGACTTTGCGATTATTTCGGCGGAGAAAGCGATATCGGGAATATGATAATACGCTGTGTCGGAGATCCCGATAAGCGTTTCACGGAGGATGCTCTGAGGATAATGAGGGCACTGCGTTTTGCGTCAAAATTAGGCTTTGAGATAGAGGAGAATACAAAGTCAGCCCTGAGACGGAACGCACATCTGCTTAAAAAAATATCTGTTGAAAGGATAACCGCCGAGCTTGTACAGATACTTGACGGTGAATTTGCCGAGCAGATATTGCTTGACTATACAGATGTACTGGGGGTATTTCTTCCCGAGATCTTGCCTATGGTGGGGCTTGAACAGAGGAACCCACATCACAGCTATGATGTATGGACGCATACGGTATATGTCATTGTAAATTCACCTCACGGAAAGGTAATGAGACTTGCGGCGCTTCTGCATGACATAGCAAAGCCGAGATGCTTTACCATTGATGAAAAGGGGACAGGACATTTCCACGGGCATCCCGAGGTCGGCGCAAAGCTTTCGGGAAAAATATTAAGACGTCTGCATCTTGATAATGATACAATAGCAAAGGTCGGCACACTTATACGCTATCATGACCAGAGACCAAAGCTTGAACCGAAATATGTCCGCAGATTGATCTCAAAAACGGGTATCGACTGTTTTGAACCGCTTATGGAACTGAAAAGGGCGGATGCAAAGGGTCAGAACCCGCAGACGATACCGCCGAAGCTTGAATATATAGATGAGCTTGAAAAGATGTTTCATGAGCTTACATCTGACGGGAATGAATTTAATATACGTTCATTAAAGCTTACAGGGAGCGATCTGATCGATCTCGGAATCGGGGAAGGAAAAGAGATAGGGTATTATCTGAATGAAATGCTTGAAATGGTCATTGAGGGAAAGATCAGCAATGACAGAAATGCGCTCATAGCGGAGGTACGCAGACGTATTAAGGATACAGGAGGTTGGAAATAATGATAAAGGCAAAAGCGTTTATTTTTGATATGGACGGAGTAATATTTGATTCCGAAAGACTGTATCTCGGGTGCTGTACAGAGGCTGCCGAAGTTTTTGGCATTGATAATATTGAAGAGGTCGTTTACAGATGTATAGGTCTTACAACAGAGAAAACACATGAGATGTACCGCAGCATATATGGGGACGATTTCCCGCTTGACAAGTACTGGAAGGAGGCAACATCCCGTTTCAGGGAAAAGGCTCAGGGGGGGCTGCTGCCTGTAAAGGAGGGCGCAAAAGAGATACTTGAAATGCTTGAAGAGAAGGGCATACCCGCTGCGCTTGCATCATCCACAAGGACGGAGATGGTGATAAGAGAGCTTGAAGCTGCGGGACTGAGAGATAATTTCAAAGTTATCATCGGCGGAGATATGGTCGCAAAAAGCAAGCCCGAACCTGATATATTCCTGCTTGCGGCTGAAAAGCTCGGATATGAGCCGAAGGACTGTGTAATTATCGAGGACAGCAGAAACGGAATCCGTGCGGCAAGGTCTGCGGGGGGCTTTGTGATAATGGTGCCTGACCTTATACAGCCGACTGAGGAAGAAAAGGAAATGTATACAGATCTTGTTCTGCCGTCACTTAAAGACATATGCTCTATTGATGGTGAAAAATAAAACTGACCCGACCCACGAAAATTAGATTCTTGGTCTGACTTTCGTGGGTCGGGTCAATTTCTATACTCCCATAAGGGGGTATTTTTCTATTGTCCGTTTTAACTTGACCTGTTCGACCCTTTGGGGCTACCCTGTCAGTTTTTTGGGAGCTTAGTACGATAGTCCTTTTTGTTTTAAGTATACACTAAATAAATAGGTTTTTGAGATTTGTAGCCAACCGGAAATAGCGGAATTTTCCTTAATAACTTACTTCTCTTATCTCTTTGCCGTAACAGCGATTGCGGATGCGGAAACTAACAAAAGCTGTGTACAGATACTAAAATCAGCTGTTAAATATTTCCTTCTTGCTGTCGTGGTACTTGTGTTCAATACCTGTATCCTTAAACTGCTTATTGCTGCCGGACTGCCGTATATGATAGCAAAGATCTTTACTGAAACCGTGATGTTTTTCTTCAGCTGGACAGTGCAGAAATTCTTGATCTTCAAGGAGGCAAAGGCATGAAAAAATATATTTATTCTGTTTGTTTTACTTTTGTGCTTGCGGCATTTACATTATTTGTAGTACTTGACACATTTGTAATAAGCAGACCTATGGAATATGTACAGGAAATAAATACATCCATGTTCAGCAGCAATGAGAACGTAAGCAGATCAGATCCTGCTGTAAATTCTGAAAAAAACAGTAATAACAGCAGCAGCCAGAGTACTGATAACAACAACTCACCTTCTGAAACAAGTACGGAAAATGTGGTTACAGATCAGTCAGAAGATACGGGTACAGTTTCAGAGGAAAATAATTCTCAGACCTCCGGCAGGTCTGTTTCAACTGACGGCGCTGAACTGTTGGGAGAATATCAGAACGATCAGGCAAGTATAAAGCTGTACGGATATAAATACGAAAACACAGCATATAATCTTGACGGCGGAGGTTCTTCAACACTGTACTTCAATGGTGAGATCATTAATTATCCTACAACGTCAGGCAGATCAATGAAAGAAAGAGGAGTGAGTGACATTGTATACATCTCCAGATAATATCAGACTGCAAAAACACCTTATAGGAAGTATTATCGCTGCATTGTTCTGTACATTTTTTGCAGCAGTATATGAGGCATTCAGTTTTGGAGTTTATTCATACTTTATGATATTTGCCTTTGTTGCTCCGCTGCTCGGCTGTTCTCTGCCGTACAGCATAATCTTATTCAGAAATAAGAATATCCCTGGTATATCAGCTTTGCGTTTATGGAACAGCGGAATAGCGGCTCTTACTGTAGGTTCGATAGTTCGGGGTGTAATTGAAATATACGGAACTACAAATCAGCTTACCATCATTTATCTGATAGCCGGGGGCGTATTCTGTATAAGCGGAATAGCTGTATGGTTGTTTCACAAAACTGAACCTGAATTGTCTCCATTTAAATTCCGGGATAATCTTGAAAAAGCATAATAATAACCACCCGGTCTGATGACAGGGTGGTTATTTGCAAAGATGAAGCAACTTATTTATTGAAAAAACCTGTCAGGATCTGCGCCATCTTAATGATATTATCCATAGGAAGCGTTTGATGAATACCGACTAAGAAAGAATGTTTCGCCATATCATGAGCCATGGGAAATACCTTTTGAGAAAGGTGAGCAAAGGCTTTTTGCTCGTTCATAACTCCTCCCATCAAAGTACGAATTTCCAAGCCTTTCTGTCTGCAATAGAGGTATGCATCATCGACAGTTCTTCCGTCAGTGATTTTTACCGGGAACACGAATGCAGAGCCTCCTGTTGAAGGATGTTCATAAACATGGACATTTGGAACAGAAGAAAGAGCGTTATATAAATAAGCATAGTTTTCTTTTCTGCGTTTTTCATACTCGGGAAACTTGAGAAACTCCCACCTTCCAAAGCAAGCGTTCAATTCGGATATTTCTATATTGACTCCTGAGCGCTCATAAGTGAATTGATGAGCAGGACCATGCGGAACAGTACACAGCGAGGGATCAATATGACATTTGCAAGACCTTCCCCAGTGACAAATGCTGTCCACAAGCATGGCATCATCGGGATCAAGGGTGATAACAGCGCCGCCGCCGTATGAAGAAAGATGATGCGGGTGATAGAAAGACCATGTTGTAATATCACCGTACCCAAAAAACTGACGATCGTTCTCATCACGCAGGTCAAGCGTTTCGCAGGCGTCCTGGAGTATCAGGCAGCCGTTTTCTGCTGCAAGTTCCCTGATATGCATCATATCAGCGGGAAATCCTAAAAAGTGAGTAACCACGATCAAAGAAACACCTTCAATATTTTTCCTGAGTTCAGCTGCATCCATATTGAAGCCGTCAGACTCGACGTCTATTATTATTATTTCAAACCCGGCTAAAATAAGCGAACTGACAGTTGTAGGAAATGTAAATGCAGAAACAGCCGCCTTCAAAGGCTTTCCGGATCGTTTTAGCTTTTCCGCCAATGCAAGACTTGCCGCAAGGTTTGCCGATGAGCCGCTGTTCACAAGAGAAATATACGGAATACCGTATGCCGCCTTTAACTCTTCCGAGAACAGATTAATATTTCTGCGCGACTTGCCGAGATTATCTTCAAGAAATTTCCCGAATCCTGCGGCTGTAATTTTTCCGGTACACGGATATAAATACTTCATTATTATTCACCTTTTTTCATTTTGATATATTGTTCACGATGATACGCAGACCAGAATAATGCTGCTACGGCTCCGTAAAGCCTGAATCCTTCTTTGGTGAGCGTACAAATACCATTGCTGATTTCGACATATTGATGTTCAGTCAGAAAACGAAACTCATTGTGATAATAAGAAAGCGGATCACAGCTCAGTATTCTTTCAAGTACTGACAAATTGAATCTGCCGCTGTATAAGGAGATACATATGTATTTTGCGGCAAGCTCTTCCTTCGGGAGAAGATAAGAGTATTCTTCGCTGATTTCATCAAAGCCTGGCATATATTGACTGTTATCGGATTTGAGCATATTATATGCGATCCCTTTGTCTGACATAGATTGAGCCGAAACTCCGAAACCCTTGTACGGACGTCCCAAAAACATACGAGAATATAAATACGAAGATACTCCTTCATCCTCAAACTTTGAAAAGGTGTTTTGTCCGAACCGACCCTTGTAGCCTGAAGCCATCAGACCGTTAAAGAGATATTCATACTGTCTGAACAGAACGTTACGGTCAATCGATGCCGAATCCAGTCCGTTTTTGTTATATCGCATTTCGTAAAGCGTGACCTGCTCAGGCTCAAGCACCCTGATCGAGTATAAAGAATTGGAGAGCATTATATCTGTCTGGTTTGGAAAGCCGTACATCAGATCAATATTCAGCTTCTTGATTCCAGCATTGTGAATGACCTTTGTCATTCTTTCCATATGCTCCAATGTCTGAGGTAAACGATGCATTTCATTCAACAGCTTATCATCGTAAACCTGGATACCGGTGCTCATACGGGGGATTTTATGTTCTGCAATGCATCTTATTTTTTCATCGTCAATTGTGGAAAAGCTGAATTCGATGCTGGGTTCAAAAAACTCGCTTAAAAGGTATTTCTGCCTGATCTCAGACAGATAGTCAAGAAAACGGTTTAAGATCGGAAGATCGAGTGATGTAGGAGTACCTCCGCCAATATCAAGTCCATATAGTTTTTTTATTTTGTGTGAGCTGAAAAACGCTTCGGACTGAGCAATAAGCTTAGTGATGTAGTCACTTTGCTGTGCGGTATCGCCGCAGAGAAATCTGGTGTATTCACAAAACCGACACAGGTGTTTGCAAAACGGTATATGATAATACAGCGAAAGCGCTTCTGTGTTTTCCATAATATCAATATTTGTACAATATATAGAAAAAAATTTTTTATTGATAGGATAAGATGTATTGCAATTTATATCAGAGGCGGCCATTTGAAAAAATTGTTCAAGTTTCATTTTTTTCCTTTCGATTCAAGTATGAATTGTTACCTATCTGCGTTGATCGCTCAGACATCCGTTGAGAGAGGTTTTACTATTCTCTGAATACCTCCCAATGATAGTTTCTTTTCTGACTCTTTTCAGAATAATTATAACACAATCTTATATAAAAAGTATATAGCTGATATTTTTTACTAACAGAATGTAATTCATATTGTCGGCGGTTAGTTTTCAGGATAAAACAACTATCTCTTTTATTCCTGTAAGCGTTTTTGACGTCAGTTACAAACAGATCATTGTCACAGCTTCCTCAGAATATCCAGACTATGATTAGTAGCGCCGATCAGGTTCTGACGCTCGCAGGTCGAAAAATGATAGAATAACCATCTCTCAAAGCCGGCTCAAGGTCGATTTCTTCCTTTGCACCTTCCTCACGCAGCTGATCAATGCGCATTTTTATAAATATATCAAGATCGCTTTCTATTAGTTTTCTGTATGTAATAATCATAATCTCACCTGAATAATTCGGTTATCTCCGCTAAAGTATTGACTATATAATCGGGTTGTTCTTCTACTGTTTTCAGCTCTGCGTAACCGCCGAATCCCTGCCTGATCCACACGGTTGTCATCCCAATTTTATTGGCGGGAATGATGTCATTATCAATCCTGTCACCGACCATTACAGCTTCTTCAGGCTTGCAAGCTGCACGGGAAAGTGCAGCTTTGAATATCCGCAGATCAGGCTTT
>DEHG01000070.1:0-9729 GCA_002351795.1 Ruminococcaceae bacterium UBA2806
CCGTTTTCTATGGAGCTGATAACGGGATTTGAACCCGTGACCTCGTCCTTACCAAGGACGCACTCTACCTCCTGAGCTATATCAGCAGCTATTCTGTTTTTTGCAACAGCGTTATTATAACACACCTATGGTGTAATTTCAAATGTTTTTTAAACTTTTTTTAAAAATATTTGAAATAATATCCCTAAAAATCAAAAAAACGGCTTAAAATCAGGAAAAACACTTGCATTTTCTTTTTTGTAGTGCTATAATTCTTAATGTTGAATATGTTGAAACTAAGGAGTGGGCAAGCGGCCCGCTCCTTCCTTTATAGTTAAAGGAGGTTAATGTATGTCAAAAAGCAAGGGCGGAGTTACCGTATCCAAGGTTTGGCAGCTCTGCGAGCCTATTGTAAAGGAGCTCGGGCTTTCCCTTTGGGATGTTCGCTATGTCAAGGAGGGCGCCGAGTGGTATTTGAGGGTCTTTATCGACAAGGACGGCGGCGTTGATATCAACGACTGCGAAAAGGTCTCAAGGGCGATAAACGAGCCTCTTGACGAGCTTGACCCGATCGACGGCTCATACTGCCTTGAGGTCTGTTCACCCGGTATCGAGCGCGAGCTTGTCAGGGATGAGCACTTCGAGCAGTACATCGGAGCCGATGTGCTTGTAAAGCTTCGCCGTCCTCTCGAAGGTATCGGCAAGGAGTTCGACGGAAAGCTAAAAGCGTATTCCGACGGCAATATCACCATTGAGGATCACAGCGGTGAAAACGAGCTGACCTTTACCAAAAAGGATATGGTTTGGGTAAAGCTTGACGATTTTAATATAACCGGCTGAGATCAGCCAATAGTAAACGGAGGTCAATAAAATGAAAAAGAACAGGGAATCTGAGGATAATTTGTTTGAAGCCTTGACTCTTATAGAAAAAGAGAAGGGTATTCCTGCAAGCTTTATGCTCGAACAAATCACAAAGGCTATCGTCACTGCCTGTAAGAACTCCTACGGCGGAAATGACGATGTTGCCGTAAAGTATAATAAAACAACAGGTCAGCTTGAAGCTTACCTTAACAAAACTGTTGTTGAAGAAGTAAATGATATCAACCGTGAGATAACACTTTCATCCGCAAGAAATATCTCTCCCACAGCTGCACTCGGCGATAAGGTCGCTATAAGGCTTAATCCGAAAAGCTTCGGCAGAATCGCCGTTATGACCGCAAGAAACATGATACGTCAGGGTATCCGTGACGGAGAAAAGGAACAGGCTCTTTCCGAATATCAGAGCAAGCTCCAGGATATCGTTACCGCAACAGTCGAACAGGTGGATCCCAATACCGGAAATGCAACACTAAAGCTCGGCAAGGCTATTGCTATACTGCCGAAAAGCGATCAGGTTGCCGGAGAGGTACTCAAGGTGGGCGAACCGATAAAGGTCTATGTACTGAATGTAAAATCCGGAGACAGAGGTCCGAGAGCTATCATCTCCCGCACACACCCGGATTTCGTAAAAAAACTTTTTGAAGAACAGGTTCCTGAAATTTTTGACGGTACAGTTGAAGTAAAGTCCGTTTCAAGAGAGGCAGGCTCCAGAACAAAGATCGCTGTTTTCAGCAAGGATTCCGATGTTGACGCTGTAGGCGCCTGCATAGGTCCCAAGGGTACAAGAGTCGGAAATATCGTAAGCCAGCTCAACGGAGAAAAAATTGATATTATAGAATATAATGAAGACCCTGTAGAGTTTATCAAAAAGGCTCTCTCCCCCGCCGATGTTTTAAAGGTAACTCTTGCAGCTTCGGGAGATAAAAGCTGTAAGGCTACAGTTCCCGACAGCCAGCTCAGTCTTGCTATCGGCAACAAGGGTCAGAATGTAAGGCTTGCCGCTAAGCTTACGGGCTGGAAAATAGATATTCGTCCCGAAAGCGGTTTCTTCGGAGAGGAAGAAGAGGAAGAAGAAACTCCCGCTGCTGAAACAGCTGAGGATACTATTGAGGAAGCTCCCGCAGATGAAACAGCATCCGAAGATACAGCTGCCGAGGATACCGAACAAACAGAAGAACCTGTTGAGGAAGAAGATTCGCAGGAAGCTTCTGAGATCACGGAAGAAACCGATGATGAAAGCGAAGAAGAAGCTGTTGAAGATACTGATGAGGAAACAGACGAATAACATATAATATGTTTCGTGAATTCGTCAGGAGGAAACATAGATGAAACAGAAAAAAATTCCCATGCGAAAATGTACGGGCTGCGGGGAAATGAAAGAAAAAAAGCAGCTTGTGCGTATTGTAAAAGCGCCCGATAATGAGGACGGAAGCAGCGGAGATATATCCGTTGATCTGACAGGAAAGAAGCCCGGAAGAGGCGCATATATTTGTAAAAGCAGCCTTGATTGTCTTGCAAAGGCAAAAAAAGCTCGGAGACTCGAACGTGCGTTTTCGTGCAAGATACCTGATGAAATATATGAAAAGCTGACAGAACAGATGCAGTCAGTAACTGAAAGCTGAAAATATCCCCTGGGGATATGATGATAAGAAAATAATAACGGATGTGATCGGAAAAAATGAATGAAAAACTTCTGCCGCTGCTCGGAATAGCAAGAAGGGCGGGTCGATTGTCCCTCGGATTTGATGCGGCAACGGAATCAATGCAAAAAGGAAAATCGCAGCTTTTGCTGCTGGCAAATGACCTGTCAGAGCGCACTGTCAGAAACATTTCTATGACAGCCCGACATACAGAAACCTGCATGATCGCTACTGATTTTTCCATGCAGCAGTTCGGCGCTGCAGTAGGAAAGGACGCGGGGATCATTTCCGTAAATGATAAAGGCTTTGCAGAAAAAATGAAAACATTATGCGCTGACAAAGAGCATCCCTGAAAGCTTTTATTTCAGAGATCAGGGTGTGGGAACAAACCTGCAAAAAGCCAAACCTTTGATACTCAAAACAATGCTTTTGAGTTTGACTAAAGACAGGAGGAATGTATATGATAAAATACAAGCTTAGTGAAATAGCTAAAAATCTTAACGTTACAAGCAAGGAAGTTTCCGAGGTACTTAAAAACTACCTTAATGTCAATAAAAAGTCAGGCGGTGTTCTGACAGAGCAGGAGCTTAATGTAATTTTTGAGTATTATACAGACAAGACAAGTATGCCGAATCTTAACGCATACTATGCCAGTGCAAATGAACCTGCCGAAGAACCTGTAAAGGAAGAAACACCTAAAAAGCAGGAGAAAAAGGATAAGCCTGTCCGCAAAAAACAGGATACTCCGAAGGCAGTAAATAAGGAGCCTAAAAAACAGCTGCCCAAGCAGGACGCACAGCAGCCTAAAAAGCAGCAGCCTGAACAGAACGCTCAGCAGCCCAAAAAGCAGCAGCCCGAGCAGGATGTGCAGCAGCCCAAAAAACAGCAGCCTGAGCAGCCAAAAGCTGCCGCTGCGCCTGTTGAAGACAAAACTGCAAGACAGAATGATAATCGTCATAAAAACGATAAGAAGCAGAAGAAAAATAAGCAGCCTGCCGCTGCAAGACCAAAGCAGGAAACTCATATTCTCAGCGGCAAAAAGCTTGAAAAGGGCGAAACATTTACCGAGGATAATTCAAAGGTAAGTGAAAACAGGGGTCGTACCGTCAACACCCGTGCATCCAATATCAACATAGATAAATACAACGAAAAATATGATCGTCTTGCAAGCGAAAAGCTTCATAAAGAGCCTACATCTCAGAAGCAGAAGATCAATCAGCGTTCCCAGCAGAAGGGCAAGCCCCGCAATTCGAGAAAGGAAACCGAGGCTGAACGTCTGAAGAGGATCGCAAATGCAAGAAAGGCTAAGCCTATTACAGTTCAGATCCCTGATGAGATCACTGTAGGCGAGCTTGCTCTCCGCCTGAAAGCAACCGCAGCCGAGGTCATTAAAAAGCTTATGATGCTGGGCGTTATGGCAACGGTAAATGATGTTATAGATTTCGATACCGCTTCACTTGCCGCTATGGAATTCCATGCTAAGATTGAAAAAGAAGTCATTGAAACTATCGAAGAAAAGATCATTGACGACAGTGAGGACGATGACGACAACCTTGTTGAACGTGCGCCCGTTGTAGTTGTAATGGGTCATGTTGACCACGGAAAGACCTCTTTGCTTGACGCTATACGTCACGCCCATGTCACCGCAACAGAAGCAGGCGGCATTACTCAGCACATAGGCGCATACAGAGTAAAGATAAACGGAAGAGATATAACCTTCCTTGACACTCCCGGACATGAGGCCTTCACAACAATGCGTGCAAGAGGCGCTCAGGTAACCGATATCGCTATCCTTGTTGTTGCCGGAGACGACGGTATCATGCCGCAGACAGTCGAAGCTATCCATCACGCAAAGGCTGCCGGCGTATCAATCATCGTTGCCGTAAACAAAATGGATAAACCCGGCGCAGATATCGAACAGGTAAAATCCCAGCTTACAGAACATGAGCTTGTACCAGAAGAATGGGGCGGCGATGTTCCCGTTATCCCTGTTTCAGCTCATACAAAAATGGGTATAGACGATCTTCTTGAAATGGTACTTCTCGTTGCAGATATGAAGGAGCTTAAAGCTAATCCCGACAGAGCTGCAAAGGGTACTGTTATCGAAGCAAGACTTGACAAGGGCCGTGGTCCTATCGCAACTGTTCTTGTACAGAACGGTACACTCAATGTTGGCGATATTATTGTAGCAGGCACTTCTGTCGGCCGTGTTAGAGCAATGACAAACGATAAGGGCGCTAAGGTAAAATCCGCAGGCCCGTCCGTTCCTGTTGAAATAACAGGTCTTGACGATGTTCCTACAGGCGGCGATATTTTCAATGCCGTTTCTGATGAACGACTTGCAAGAGAGCTTGTACAGCAGCGCCGTGACAGTGAAAAGGAAGAACGTTTCAATGCCCGCACAAAGGTTACGCTTGATAACCTCTTTGATCAGATGAAGCTCGGAGAAATGAAGGAGCTGAAAATCATTGTCAAGGCTGACGTTCAGGGTTCAGTCGAGGCAGTAAGACAGTCTCTTGAAAAGCTGACGAATGAAGAAGTAAGAGTAAATGTTATTCACAGCGCAGTTGGCGCTATCCGTGAATCGGATGTAATGCTTGCATCTGCATCAAATGCAATTATCGTAGGCTTCAATGTCCGTCCCGATCCCGTTGCAGAGGAAAATGCAAAGCGTGACGGAGTTGATATGCGTCTTTACAGGATCATTTATGACTGCATAGAAGAGATAGAATCAGCTATGAAGGGTATGCTTGCACCGAAATTCAAGGAAAATATCCTTGGCAAGGTCGAAGTACGTCAGACATATAAGATCACAGGCGTCGGGCTTGTTTCAGGTTCGTATGTTCTCAGCGGCAAGGTCGTAAGAGGCGCAAGCTGCCGTGTTGTAAGAGACGGTATAATAATTGCAGATGATACTATCGCATCACTCCAGCGTTTCAAGGACAGTGTAAAGGAAGTAGCTCAGGGATTTGAATGTGGAATAACCCTCGATAAATACAGTGATATTAAAGAGGGAGATATCTTCGAGATCTACGAAATGGAGCAGATCACAGAATAATTGACTTAAATTATTTTCCCCTTCGCAGATCTACGAAGGGGAATTTGTTTATAAACGGAGGTCAGAAAAATGAAGATATCAACAAAAGGCAGGTATGCGCTGAGAATGCTTATTGATCTTGCAATGCATCCTGATGGTTATGTTGCTCTCAAGGATATTGCTCAGCGTCAGAACATATCAAAAAAATACCTTGAGCAGATCGTACCGCTTCTGAACAAAGCAGGGCTTATGCGTACAAACAGAGGGTATCAGGGCGGATATATGCTTTCAAAGCCTGCAACACAATATTCCGTAGGAGAAATACTTCGTCTTACTGAAGGCAGTCTTGCTCCCGTCTCCTGTCTTGCTGATGATACCAATGAATGTCCTCGTGCAAGCGAATGTATCACCTTACCTGTATGGGAAGGACTGAACAAGGTCATATGCGATTATCTTGACAATATCACCCTATACGATATTATTGAACAATACAACAACAAGGTAGATAATAATTATTATATATAAAAAAACATATACAAACAGAGCAGTCACACTCGAATCAGTGCGGCTGCTCCATTTTTTTGATCTGTTATATTCTGATATGTCTTATTTTGCTGTATGCGGATGATCCTGAAGAGCAAGATATCCTGTTTCACCTGTGCTGACACGAACGATATCCTCAATATCACTGATAAATATTTTACCGTCACCGATATGACCTGTATAAAGTACCTTTACAGCAGCGTCAACAACTGCCTTGACAGGCGTCTTGGATACTACTATATCTATCTGGATCTTCGGCAGGAGATTCATTTCAACCTCTACGCCACGATAGAATTCTGTATTACCCTTCTGTACACCGCAGCCGAGTACCTGTGTTACCGTCATACCTGTTATGCCGATCTCGGTAAGGGCTGTATTAAGCTCTGTGAATTTACTCTGCTTTGTGATAATGCTGATCCTTGTGAACTTAACGCCGTCAGATGTAACAGCGGGCTTTTCCTTCTTGCTGAGTGTGATCTCGATTGCTTTCTCAGGCGGAACATTGCCTGCTTCAAATTCATCATTTGACTTGCCTGTAAGTACCTGCGGTACGGGCATAAAGTCTGCATAAGAGCTTGAAAGACCATGTTCGGTAAGGTCAAGACCTCTGACTTCTTCCTCTTTGGAAGCACGAAGACCGATAGTTTTCTTGAGAACAAGGAATATAAGGCTCATAAGAGCTGCTGTATAAGCACCTATGCAAAGGATGCCGAGTGCCTGCTTGCCAAGCTGAGCGAAACCGCCGCCGTAAAGAAGTCCGAGTGTATCCTTATCCTTGGAGAATATACCTACTGCAAGAGTACCCCAGATACCGTTGCACATATGAACTGCAACTGCGCCGACAGGGTCATCGACCTTGAGCTTGCTGTCAACTACTTCAACAGCGATAACAACAAGTATACCTGAAACAATACCGATTATAAGCGAACCTAAGATATCAACTGTATGACATCCTGCTGTGATAGCTACAAGACCTGCAAGTGAACCGTTAAGTGACATTGAAACATCGGGCTTGCCGTTCTTTACCCATGTATAGATCATGGTAGCGCAGGTAGCTGCTGCGGGAGCGACTGTTGTTGTTGCAAAGATCTGTGCAAGCTGTGTCAGATCCGTTGCTGCTGCGCCGTTAAAGCCGTACCAGCCGAACCAGAGAATGAATACGCCGAGTGCGCCGAGTGTAAGGCTGTGACCAGGGATAGCACGGGGCTTGCCTTCCTTTGTATATTTGCCGATACGGGGACCGACCATTGCTGCGCCGATAAGTGCTGAGATACCGCCTACCGTATGGATACAGGCAGAACCTGCGAAATCTACAAAACCAAGCTGTGCAAGCCAGCCCTGACTGTTCCATACCCAGCCTGCTTCTATGGGATAAACCACAAGGCTTATAAGACCGCTGTAGATACAGTAGGAAATAAACTTTGTTCTTTCTGCCATTGCGCCCGATACGATTGTTGCCGCAGTTGCACAGAATACAAGGTTAAATACAAAGCTTGACCACGGGAAATCATTGAAGTTTGTGAATATCTGCAGATCCGGTACGCCGATAAAGCCGAAAAGATAGTTCTCGGACATCATCAGACCGAAACCGAGGAATATGAACATTATAGTACCGATACAGAAATCCATGAGGTTTTTCATGATAATGTTGCCGGCGTTCTTTGCTCTTGTAAATCCTGTTTCTACCATTGCAAATCCGCACTGCATAAAGAATACAAGCGCTGCGCCGATCAGGTACCATATTGCTATCGTATAGGCATTGGACTGTTCCACCGCCTGAGAAATTACCGTTTGTAAGTTACTATCCATAATTCTTCCTCCCTTTAATAAAAGGCGCATACCTGCACAGAGGCTTGCTGCCTGTGAACAGACAGCCTCCGTTCAGATACACGCCATTGTGTATTAATTGTTAATATTTATTTATACTCCGAAAAGGATCTCGCCGTATGACGGATAAGGCCAGTATTCTGCGGAGGTCTTTTTCTCCATTGCATCGCCTACTGCACGAAGCTCGTTCATAAGTGTAAATACCTTTTCACGGCAATATTTTGCCTGTTCAAGACTGTCACTGATGCTCTTGATGCCGTCTGTTGCAGCTTTAAGCTCAGCGGTTTTCTTTACAAAGTTTTCAAGGTCGGCTGACAGCTCCTCGATAAGAGAAGTTTCTGCATATACCGATACCGATGCTGACAGAGCCTTCTTTGCAAGGGCTGCATCTGTCATTTCCTTTACAAATGAGATAACGGCGGGAGTGATATTCTTTTCTGCCATATCTACCATTGTAAGAGCTTCGATCCTGATCTGCTTGCTGTAATGCTCCAGCTCGATCTCATATCTTGCACGGATCTCAGCTTCATTTACAATACCGTTGCTTACGAAAAGATCAATGTTTTTCTTATCAACATAATGTGCCATTGCTTCCGGCAGTGAACGGTAATTGCAAAGTCCTCTTCTTTCTGCTTCTGCAACCCATTCCTCGGAATAGTTATCTCCGTTGAAGATAATAGCCTTATGCTCGGTGAATACTCTCTTGATAAGAGCCTTTGCAGCAGCTTCAAGATCTTCTGCATCCTTTAACTCCTCAAAGAATTCGGAAAGCTCCTGGGCTACCATTGTATTCAGCATATAGTTCGGACAAGCAATATTAAGTGAAGAACCGAGGGCACGGAATTCAAATTTATTGCCTGTGAATGCGAAAGGTGAAGTTCTGTTTCTGTCGGAATTATCCTTTTTGAAATCTGCAAGAACATTTACCTTTGTAAGCATATCAGCCTTATCGCTGCCTTTGTATTCAGTGCCGTTTACAATAGCGTCAACAAGTGCGCCAAGATCGTCGCCCAGATACATTGAAATGATCGCCGGAGGCGCTTCATTTGCACCAAGTCTGTGATCGTTGCCTGCGGATGCTACCGTAAGTCTGAGAAGATCCTGATATTCATGCACAGCCTTTACAACAGCTGCAAGGAAGATCTGGAACTGTAAATTGCTTTCGGGATTCTTGCCCGGATCGAGAAGGTTTTCTCCGGTATTTGTCGAGATAGACCAGTTATTATGCTTGCCTGAACCGTTTACGCCTGCAAAGGGCTTTTCATGCAGCAGACATACAAGTCCGTGTCTTTCGGCAACCTTTTTCATGACCTCCATTGTAAGCTCGTTATGGTCGGTAGCAATATTCGAGGTTTCAAAGATCGGCGCAAGCTCATGCTGTGAGGGCGCAACCTCATTGTGCTTTGTCTTTGCAAGAACGCCTAATTTCCAGAGTTCTTCATCAAGCTCATTCATGAATGCCGAAACTCTTGTCTTGATAGCACCGAAATAATGATCTTCAAGCTCCTGACCCTTTGGTGCGGGGGCGCCGAACAGTGTTCTTCCTGTATAGATAATATCGGGACGCTTGTCATACATTTCCTTGTCGATGAGGAAATATTCCTGCTCCGGACCAACTGTTGTCGTTACTCTGCATACATCCTTCTTACCTAAAAGATGAAGCATTTTTACTGCAACATCGCTGAGTCTTTCCATTGAACGGAGAAGCGGTGTTTTCTTGTCAAGCACCTCGCCTGTATATGAACAGAATGCTGTAGGGATATATAATGTTTTTTCACGGATAAATGCCGGAGAGGTCGGATCCCATGTTGTATAGCCTCTTGC
>DEHG01000070.1:9887-22348 GCA_002351795.1 Ruminococcaceae bacterium UBA2806
GGCTGGAACCAATGTGTATAATGGGTGCATCCCATTTCAACTGCCCAATCCTTCATAGCGTTTGCAACTGCATTTGCTACGCTGATATCAAGAGGCTCTCCGTTTTGTACTGTCTTTTTAAGTGATTTGTAGGTCGTTCTTGGAAGACGCTCCTGCATTTTCCTGTCATCAAACACCATACTTCCGAAAAGCTCTGTTACGCTTGCCATAAATATCTCTCCTTTTGATTTTTTAGTAAACAGCTGTCAGCTTCTGCTTTTTTCATTATCCGACAACCATGTATTCTTTCCGACAAAATATTAAGGCGCCGTAAGCCCCATTGCTTACAGCGCCTTTGCTGTCGATGAATGAAGTATACACCCATTTGATTCATTTGTCAATACCCTTTTGCAACTTTTTTTATTTTTCTTGCACCTGCATCTGCTAAATACCTATAAAAAAGAACAAAATCGCTTCTTTATGAATTTGTTTTGAACAAATATGCAAAAAACTCTTGACAATCCTGCATTTAGCCTTTATAATATGCAAGTAACAAGCTTGCATATTGCAATTTGTATATAAAGCCGTTCAGATTGGAAACAAAAGAAAGGGAGATCATTATGATAAGGAGTAAGCAAAGTCTTTACGACCCGTCGTTTGAGCATGATAACTGCGGAATAGGAGCAGTAGTAAACATTAAAGGCATACAGTCACATATAACCGTTGCCGATGCTCTGACTATTGTAGAGACTCTTGAACACCGTGCCGGCAAGGACGCCGAGGGAAAGACAGGCGACGGAGTTGGTATCCTTGTTCAGATACCGCATAAATTTTTCAAAAAGACCGCCGCAGAGCTTGGCATTGAGCTGGGAAACGAAAGAGATTACGGTGTGGGAATGTTCTTCTTTCCGCAGAATGAGCTGCATAAGAATCAGGCTAAAAAAATGTTTGAGATCATTGCATCAAAGGAAGGGCTTGATGTTTTAGGCTGGAGAAATGTTCCGAGCGATACAACTGTTATAGGTCAGAGAGCGCTTGACTGTATGCCTGATATACAGCAGTGCTTTATCAAAAGACCGGAAGGCGTCAAAAAAGGAATAGACTTTGACCGCAGACTGTATGTTGCAAGACGTGAATTTGAACAGAGCAATGAGGATACATATGTTGTTTCTCTTTCAAGCAGAACGATAGTATATAAAGGTATGTTCCTTGTAGGCGATCTGAGAAGATTTTTCATTGATCTGCATGATGAGGATTTTGAATCCGCTATTGCAATGGTTCATTCAAGATTTTCAACAAATACAAATCCGAGCTGGCAAAGGGCTCATCCCAACAGGATGATCGTCCATAACGGCGAAATAAATACAATAAAGGGCAATGCCGATAAAATGCTTGCCCGTGAGGAAACAATGAGAAGCGAGCACCTGAAGGGTGACCTCGAAAAGGTAATACCAGTTGTCAATACAGAGGGTTCAGACTCCGCAATGCTTGACAATACACTGGAATTCCTTGTAATGAGCGGAATGGATCTGCCGCTTGCAGTCATGATAACTATTCCCGAGCCATGGGACAGAAACCATACCATGAGCCGTACAAAAAGAGACTTTTATCAGTATTATGCAACAATGATGGAGCCGTGGGACGGCCCTGCATCAATACTTTTCTCTGACGGCGATATCATGGGCGCAGTTCTTGACAGAAACGGTCTTCGTCCCTCTCGTTACTATATAACAGATGACGGAAATCTTATTCTTTCATCGGAAGTAGGCGCATTGCCTGTTCCTGCTGAAAAAATAGTGACAAAGGAAAGACTCCGCCCCGGAAAAATGCTTCTTGTAGACACCGTAAAGGGCAGAGTGATAGATGATGACGAGCTTAAAGAGTATTATGCATCCCGTCAGCCCTACGGCGAATGGCTTGACGGCAATCTCGTAAGGCTTAAAGATCTCCGTATACCCAATGTAAGGGTAGAGGAGCATCAGGGTGAATCAAGAAAAAGACTCCAGAAGGCTTTCGGCTATACATATGAGGAGATCATGAAGGAAATACTCCCCATGGCGCAGAGCGGCAGCGAGCCTATAACCTCCATGGGTATAGATACCCCCTTAGCAGTTCTTTCAAAAGAGCCTCAGCCGCTTTTCAATTACTTCAAGCAGTTGTTTGCACAGGTAACAAACCCGCCTATAGACGCTATCCGTGAGGAAATAGTAACCTCTACAACAGTATATATAGGTGAGGACGGAAATATTCTTGAGGAACGTCCCGAAAACTGCAAGGTAATAAAGGTACATAATCCCATCCTTACATCAACCGATATACTCAAGCTTAAAAATATGAAGGTAAGCGGCTTTAAAGTAGCTGTCATACCGATACTGTATTATAAGAATACAAGCCTTTCAAAGGCTATTAACCGACTTTATCTTGAAGCTGACAAAGCATACAACGAGGGCGCAAATATCCTGATCCTGTCAGACAGGGGCGTTGATGAAAACCATCTTGCAATACCTTCACTGCTTGCGGTATCCGCCCTGCACAGACATTTAGTCGTTACAAAAAGAAGAACATCCCTTGCCGTTATCCTTGAAAGCGGCGAACCGAGAACAGTTCATCATTTTGCTACACTTTTAGGATACGGCGCAAGTGCAATAAATCCGTATCTTGCACAGGAAACTATTCACGAGCTTATTCATGAGGATCTGCTTGATAAGGATTACTATGCAGCAGTTGATGATTACAATAACGCTATACTTCACGGCATTGTAAAGATAGCTTCAAAAATGGGCATTTCAACGATACAGTCCTATCAAGGCTCACAGATATTTGAAGCAATCGGCATCGGCAGGGATGTCATTGACGAATACTTCACAGGAACTGTCAGCCGTATCGGCGGCATCAGCCTTAAAGATATCGAGAAAAATGTTGACAGTCTGCATACAGCGGCATTTGACCCGCTGAGTCTTGAAACAACAACAGAGATATTCTCCAGAGGCGAGCATAAGTTCCGCAGCGGAAAAGAAGAGCATCTTTATAATCCGAAAACAATACATACACTTCAGATGGCGGCAAGAACAGGAAATTATGAGCTTTTCAAATCCTATTCCCATATGATAACCGAGGAAATGGGAACAATGAATATCCGTGGGCTGTTTGACTTCAATTATGCGGAAAACCCTGTTCCGATAGAAGAGGTCGAAAGCGCAGAATCCATTGTTAAACGCTTTAAAACGGGCGCTATGTCCTACGGCTCAATATCTGAAGAGGCACATGAAGCGCTTGCGATCGCCATGAACAAGCTTCACGGAAAATCAAATTCCGGTGAAGGCGGCGAAAGCGATGAAAGACTGCTTACAAAGGGCAAGACGGAAAACCGCTGCTCAGCTATAAAGCAGGTAGCATCGGGACGTTTCGGCGTTACTTCAAAATATCTTAATTCCGCTGATGAAATACAGATAAAAATGGCACAGGGCGCAAAGCCAGGCGAGGGCGGACACCTTCCCGGAAAGAAGGTATATCCCTGGATCGCAAAGACACGTCATTCAACACCGGGCGTATCGCTTATCTCCCCTCCCCCGCACCATGATATTTATTCGATAGAAGATCTTGCCCAGCTGATATATGACCTTAAAAACGCAAACAAAAAAGCCCGCATTTCGGTAAAGCTTGTTTCGGAATGCGGAGTAGGAACTGTTGCGGCAGGTGTTGCAAAGGCAGGCGCTGGAGTAATTCTTATTTCAGGCTATGACGGAGGTACAGGCGCAGCACCTGGAAGCTCGATACACCATGCGGGACTTCCGTGGGAGCTTGGACTTGCAGAAGCACACCAGACTCTTATAATGAACGGTCTGAGAAACAAGGTAGTTATCGAAACAGACGGCAAGCTCATGACAGGCCGTGATGTAGCTGTTGCGGCTATGCTCGGCGCAGAGGAATTCGGATTTGCTACCGCACCGCTTGTAACTCTCGGCTGTGCAATGATGAGAGTATGCAATCTTGATACCTGTCCTTTCGGAGTTGCTACACAGAACCCAGAACTCAGGAAGAAATTCATGGGCAAGCCCGAATATGTCGTCAATTTCATGATGTTCATTGCCGAGGAACTCAGAGAATATATGTCAAAGCTCGGTGTGCGTACACTTGATGAGCTTGTCGGCAGAACTGATCTGCTCAAGGTAAAGGGCGGTCTTTCCGAAAGAGAAAAGAAGGTGGATCTTTCCGCTATACTCGGATGCGATCTTCATGAAGACATATCATATTATGAGAAATCAGGCTTTGATTTCCGTCTTTCAGAGACTGTTGACGAAAAAGAGCTTGAAGAAAAATTCAAGTCGGCTTTCAAGAAGGGCAGTTCAAAAACAATTGAAATAACCGTTAAAAACACCGACCGCAGTCTCGGAACTGCCTTTGGTTCGGAAATAACAAAGAAATTTGCCGATACTCTTGAAGATGATACATTCAGAGTTGTCTGTAACGGCGCAGGCGGTCAGAGCTTCGGCGCATTTATCCCGAAGGGACTTACCTTGGAGCTTGCAGGCGACAGCAACGACTATTTCGGTAAGGGTCTTTCAGGCGGCAAGCTTATAGTATATCCGCCAAAGGGAAGCCGTTTCAAAGCTGAGGATAATATCATCATAGGCAATGTTGCGCTTTATGGCGCCACAAGCGGAAAAGCTTTCATAAACGGCATAGCCGGCGAGCGTTTCTGCGTAAGAAATTCAGGCGCTGTTGCAGTTGTCGAGGGCGTAGGAGATCACGGCTGTGAATATATGACAGGCGGATGTGTAGCCGTTCTCGGAAAGACAGGCAAAAACTTTGCGGCAGGTATGTCCGGCGGCATAGCATATGTTCTTGATGAAGACAGAAATCTGTATATGAAGCTGAATAAGGAGCTTGTGCTTGTATCCGAGATAACGGAAAAGGCTGATATCGAAAAGCTCAAGGCAATGATTGACGAGCATATTGAAGCTACAGGCTCAGAAAAGGCTAAGAAAATAGCAGCGGATTTTGAAGGCTATCTGCCGAAATTCAAAAAGATAATACCGCATGATTATAAGAGGATAATGGAAGAAATAGCAGCATTTGAAGGAAAGGGACTCAGTGAGGACGAGGCAAGGATAGAAGCCTTTTACAGCCTTACCGGAGATAAATAAGGGGGCAAGCAAAATGGGAAAACCAACGGGATTTTTAGAATATAACAGAGAGGAACAGACAGCTGTTCCTGCTCTGGAGCGTATACATAATTTCAATGAATTCCATAAGCCGCTAAGCGAAAAGCAGCAGAAATGTCAGGCGGCAAGATGTATGGAATGTGGAGTACCCTTCTGCCAGTCGGGCATGATGATAGGAGGAATGATGTCGGGCTGTCCGCTTAACAACCTTATCCCCGAATGGAATGACCTGCTTTACAGGGGCGCATGGGAGCTTGCTTATGAAAGGCTCAGACTGACAAATAATTTTCCTGAATTCACATCCCGTGTATGTCCTGCACTTTGTGAAAAAGCCTGTACCTGCGGCGCAAACGGAGATGCTGTAACTGTCAGGAATAACGAATATGCAATAGTTGAAAATGCATATTCACAGGGCTGGGCAAAGGCTCGTCCGCCGAAGGTAAGAACAGGAAAAACGGTTGCCGTTATAGGCTCGGGACCTTCCGGTCTTGCGGCAGCAGATCAGCTCAATCACAGGGGTCACAGCGTTACTGTATTTGAACGCTCCGACCGTATCGGCGGACTGCTGATGTACGGCATTCCGAATATGAAGCTTGAAAAGCATATTATTGAACGCAGGATAAAAATAATGGAGGAAGAAGGCGTTACCTTCCGCACAGGGGTAAATGTCGGAAAGGATATCAGCGCAGAGGAAATAATGAACAGCTTTGACAGGGTGATACTTGCCTGCGGCGCATCAAATCCTCGTGATATAAACGTTCCCGGAAGGGATGCAGGCGGTATTTACTTTGCAGTCGATTTCCTCAAATCAACAACAAAAGCCCTGCTTGACAATGGCTTGCAGGAGGGAAGCTATATTTCCGCAAAGGATAAAAACGTCCTTGTTATCGGCGGCGGCGATACAGGAAACGACTGTGTAGGTACCTGTGTCCGTCACGGCGCAAAGAGTATCACTCAGCTTGAAATGATGCCTAAGCTGCCCGATGAAAGAGCCGAAAACAATCCCTGGCCGCAGTGGCCGAGAGTCTGCAAGACGGATTACGGTCAGCAGGAAGCGGCCGCAGTATTCGGCAATGATCCGAGAGTATATCAGACGACTGTAAAGGAATTTCTCAAGGATGAAAAGGGCGATCTGTACGGCGCTGTGCTTGTAAGTCTGAGATCCGAAAAGGATGAAAAAACAGGCAGATTCATGATGAAGCCTGTCGATGGCAGCGAGCATACAGTTGAAGCCGAGCTTGTACTTATTGCGGCAGGTTTTCTTGGCAGTGAAAAATATGTTACAGATGCATTCGGTACAGAAACCGATGCAAGGAGCAATATTGCCTCACAGCCGGGAAAACACGGAACAAGCAAAGAAAATGTATTTACCGCAGGCGATGTTCACTCAGGTCAGTCACTTGTTGTCCGTGCTATACGTGACGGCAGAGACTGCGCCCGTGAGGTCGATGAAAGTCTGATGGGATATACAAATCTATAATCTTCAGCGTACATGTAAATATTATTCATAATAAAGAGGCTTTTGCACCAACCATGCAAAAGTCTCTTTATCCTTTTTGATCAGGTTGAAAAAGATCATGGAAGGTGATAAAATAAAGGTACAGGTTTTATGAAGGATGTGGAATTTTATGAAAAAAATCGCTGTCGGTATCCTTGCCCATGTTGATTCGGGAAAAACGACCCTTTCCGAAGCCATGATGTATTGTTCGGGCAATCTGAAAAAGCTCGGACGTGTAGATCACGGGGACAGTTTTCTTGATACATATTCCGTAGAGCGTGAAAGAGGGATAACGGTTTTTTCAAAACAGGCTATAATGCCGTATAAGGATACAATGTTCACCCTGCTTGATACTCCCGGTCATGCCGATTTTTCCGCCGAAACGGAGCGTACCCTGCAGGTACTCGATTATGCGATACTTATAATAAGCGGTACTGACGGGATACAGAGCCATACAATGACCTTATGGAAGCTTCTGAAAAGATATTCCGTTCCCACATTTATTTTTGTTAATAAAATGGATCTGGACGGTGCGGACAGGGGGATCATTCTTGCAAAGCTTAAAGACCGTCTCAGCGACGGCTGCATTGATTTTGGCGGCAGTGATGAAAGCTTTTTTGAAGAGCTTGCTATGTGCGATGAAAAGATGCTTGAGGAATTTGACGCAGCGGGTACTGTTTCTCACAGTGATATTATGCGTTCGATACGGGAGAGAAAGGTTTTCCCATGTCTTTTCGGTTCAGCATTAAAGCTCAGCGGTATACAGGAGCTTCTTGATTGTCTTTATGAATATACGGTAATGCCTGAATATAAAAATGAATTTGCTGCAAGGGTTTTCAAGATCGGGGAGGATAAACAGGGCAATCGCCTGACCTTTATGAAAATAACAGGCGGTATGCTGAATGTCAGGGATATTATTTCCGACAGCAAAAACAAAAGCAATGAAAAGGTCAACCGTATTTTTCTGTATTCAGGGGAAAAATTTACCTGTCCCGACAGCGCAGACGCAGGCACGGTATGCGCTGTAACAGGCCTTACATTCACACGCTGCGGAGACAGTTTCGGCAATGATGACAGTGCGCCCCCGCCGCTGCTGCAGCCCGTTCTTAACTATACTGTTGAACTGCCTGAGGATGTAAACGAGCATACGGCGCTTGAAAAGCTAAGAAGGCTTGAGGAGGAGGATCCGCAGCTGAGCATTACAGCAGATGAAAAGGACGGATCAATACAGCTGCGTCTTATGGGGGAAATACAGCTTGAAATACTGAAAAGGCTCATTCATGACCGTTTCGGCTTTGATGTAAGCTTCGGTCAGGGAAGCATTATCTATAAGGAAACAATAGAAAACACAGTTGAAGGAGTAGGGCATTTTGAACCGCTGCGGCATTATGCAGAAGTTCATCTGCTGATGAAGCCTGCACCAAGGGGCAGCGGATTGATATTTTCTTCAAAATGCCGTGAAGAGGTGCTTGATAAGAACCGCCAGCGGCTCATTCTTTCAATGCTTTATGAAAAGAAGCATATCGGAGTTCTTACAGGCTCACCTGTAACGGATATGGAAATAATACTTGCGGCGGGAAAGGATCATACCAAGCATACAGTCGGAGGTGATTTCCGTGAAGCTGCCTGTCGTGCCGTAAGACAGGGACTGCGCTCGGCAAGGTCTGTACTTTTAGAGCCGATATATGATTTTACCATGGAGATACCGAGCGAAAACACAGGACGGGCAATTGCGGATATCCAGCATATGTGCGGAAGCTTTGATCCCCCTGAAACCGAGGGAGAAATAACGATAATTTCAGGCCGTGCGCCTGTTTCCGAAATGAACAACTACAACCGTGAAATAATACAGTATACCCGTGGCAGAGGCAGACTTATCTGTACCTTCGGGGGATATGAACCCTGTCACAACAGCGAAGAGGTCATTGCCGCCATAGGCTATGATCCCGACAGCGATACGGATAATCCATGCGATTCCGTTTTCTGCTCACACGGCGCAGGACATATCGTCAAATGGAACGAGGTAAAAAACCATATGCATGTATCCTCGGTCTTACAGAACGAAAGCAGACAAAGCGTTCCCGACAATGTACAAAGACTGAGATCCGCCCGCAGTCAGAGCGATATTTTTGCCGCAGACAAAGAGCTTATGGACATTTTTGAAAAAACCTACGGTCCTGTAAAGCGCAAAAGCAGCGGACAGCGGGTAGAATATAATTCATCACCCAAAAAAGATGATCTGCATAAGAGAACTTCAGCGCCGAAATTTGAAGGGCCCGAATATGTTCTGGTTGACGGTTACAATGTTATTTTTGCATGGGAGGAGCTTAACAGACTTTCAAAGGAAAGCCTTGACGCTGCAAGAAATACCCTGATAAATATTCTGTGCAATTACAGGGGATATAAAAAATGCGAGCTGATACTTGTTTTTGACGCTTATAAGGTAAAGGGCAATACAAGAGAGGTGGAACAGGTCGGCGGCATAAATATCGTTTATACAAAGGAAGCGGAAACAGCCGATATGTATATAGAAAAAGTGACCCATACACTTGCAAAAAAGCATCGTGTAAGGGTCGTTACATCAGACGGTATGGAGCAGATAATTATATTGGGCAGCGGTGCGCTGAGAGTTTCCTCGGCAGCCTTCCTGCAGGAAGTAAGGATGGCTGAAAAGGAGATAAGGGAGATCCTGGAGTCATAGATGCAAGCTAAGTAAAAAATCATAATTGATTTACTGCCTCTGTATAAGGGAGTACGGAGATCTCAAGATTGCCGTTTTTGGTGCGAAGCTCATCAATGAAAGCCTTTTCTTCCGAAGGATCCTTCATTTGTATCTTGAAGGAAAGACGGAACATTGAACCCATGCCCGTTGTCTTTACGCCGGCGTTTTCATAGCTTACAAGATAATGCTTGAATATATCGGTGAAAGCGTCCGAATATTCGAGCGACTCCGGGATCGTGATTTTCAGCAGACGTTCCTGAGCCATGCGCTTATGCTCAAATATCGGCAGGAATGAGATAACTATGTAAATAACAGCCATGCAGATAAGAATTATTACGCCGTATGCAACATAGCCCATACCGAATGCAATGCCGGAACCCATAGCAATAAGTATTGCCGCTATTTCGTCAACGCTGCCCGGGGCACTTCTGAAACGGATAAGACCGAATGCGCTGCCCACCGCAACACCTGCGCCGATATTTCCGCTGACAAATGTTATAACAGCCGATACAATAAACGGCACTATTGCAATTACCAGGAAAAAGCGTTTTTTCGCCCGTATGCGGAATGACATTATCCACGAATATATGATACCTGCAACAACAGAAGCACCTGCCATTACGAAAAACTGTGATACAGTGACCGGAACAGAATAAATAGAATCAAACATATACATCTTCCTTTCAAGATTTTTTACTGTCAACAACCTGCGGCTGATAATTAATTTCCTATTGCAGCTCTTTTATAAGCTTCTCCGTATTTTGAAAAACTGTTTTTATATATCTTTCCCTTTGTAAGAATAGCGGACAGCCAGAGTGGAACTGCCTGCTGTACCTTTACTTCAAGTATAGTCCAGCCCTTGTCAAGAAGGGAGTTACCGTCCATTGAAACCCTGAGATCAAGATCCTCATATCTGTACCGGGGATTATGGTCTATCGTAAGTCTGAGATCCCCATCGGGCTGGAAGTAGGCTATCCTGTCATAGATTATCATACAGGCGGGAACAAGAGTTTCGTAATAATCCCGGAAATTCGTTATCTCACGGTTTATCTGACCGCCGGCGCATATATCGCCCTCACAGTCGAAAAACTTTTTTACCAGCGGTATTTGCGACTGTACACGCCGTTTATATACAATACCGTATGCTTTCCGTTTAAGTTCAAGGAAAACAGGTGAGCTGTCTGTCGCTATTCCGTAGGATCGAAGCCTTATTTTTTCCTTGAATGGCGGTTTTTCGATCGACGTCCGTATAAGACGGTAATCGGGGGTATCGTAGTAAAGAGAAGCTATTGATGTCAGACCGAATTTGTCTATTTTCATATGACCTTCAAGACTTTTCTTGAAAAACTCCGTCTGCTCCGGATCCATAAAATATTTCATCTCATATCTTTTCATTACTACAATGGGATTTTTTTCTACTGCCATAAGCTCACCCCCGCCTTATAAGGACATCTGTAAAATGAACCGTCCGTTTTTGACATTTGCGCTGACTCTTCCGCTATGTGCAAGCGCCGTCTGTTTTACATATGATAGTCCAAGACCTATGCCTTTTGTGCCATTGGCATTTTCAAGCATTGTAAAACGGTCGAATATCTGATCTATGCTGCCGTCCTTGAGTGCAGTATCATTTTCCTGCGTTAAAATAATACGCTTATTATTCTGCTGCAGTCTGAATACAGCTTCCGTTCCCGCAAATTTTACAGCATTGTCAACTATCTCGGAAACCGCTTTTTTCATTTTAGCGTCATCGCCTTCAAGTATGACATCATCTGCTATCTCGCATACAAGGCGGATATTTTTCTGCTCAAAATCTGCGGATCTGCTGTCGATAACGCTGCTCAGAATATCAGAAAGATGTATAGTCGAGATATTTTTATCCTTTTCCTCAAATACCGAAAGGCTTGACAATTCTCTTACAGTTGCAGTCATTCTGCGGACCTGTTTATTTATTGTATTTGTCGTTTCATCAGGACCGTGCTTACGTTCGATAAGCTCTGTATTTGCATTTATCACCGTCAGCGGAACACGGAATTCATTTTCCACATTTGCAATAAACTGCTTTTGCTTTCTGTCCGATTCCTCTATCGGTCGGAATATCCGCCTTCCGACCATCATAAGTATAATAAAGCTTAGTATCAGCAGGACTGCCCAGCCGATCACTGAAATTATAAGTATACGATAGGGTGAGATCAGCTCTCTGCCCTGGTCAATAACTGTTACATAGGTCTTATCATTTGCCTTATAAACACGATATCTGTAAGTTTCTCTTGTCCATCCTGTTTTGCCGCCAATAAGACTTCTTGCCCAGCTTTCCGCTTCGCTTTCATCAAGCGAGGACATTTTGAATGTTATATTTTCCGAATTGCCGTCCTTGTCAAATGCAAAGGTAAAATATCTCAGTGAAAAATCCATTTCCGGTGAATATGGTCCCATATTATCAAAACCGGGAATATGGAACGGATCTTTTCTGTGGTAATCCCTCAGCTGTCTGTCATTCCTGAACATACCGTCCTGATCTGCTATTCGCTGAGTAAGCTGGTCGGCGTCATCGCTTGCCATTGCAAAATTCATCACATTTATTACAGACAGCAATACTGTAAGCAAGATAAGGATCGCTCCTTCTGCGCTCCATACAAATTTTCTTACTGCTTTATTCATAAACCGTCACCATCCTGTACCCTTGTTTCATCACATATCTTATTCTTATCTTACTTCCGAGTTCCGTAAGCTTATTATTGAGCGAATTTATATAAGGACCTGTTTTTTTGGTTCCAAGCTCTCCTTTTTCAGACAGGATCTCCAATATATCAATTTCTTTGTTTGTGACCCGTATTTTATCATTGAGCATGAAATGCTTTACATCTACTTTAAGCTCCTCCGTTTCGAACTTCTTATCAGATCCCGCCTTTCCGGACACCTCTTTGACCAGATCCAGCAGTTCGGAAGGGAAAAACGGAAAGCTGATATATGCCTGCGGCAATGCGCTGACTCTCAGCAGCTCTGCATTTATTTCTTCTCTCAGCAAAACAATAACAGGGATACTTTTTTCACTGAAATAACGTACAAGCTCACCGGAGGATATTCTTGGTATATCCCT
>DEHG01000070.1:22414-28450 GCA_002351795.1 Ruminococcaceae bacterium UBA2806
CATTCTAATAACCTGTGTGCCGTCGAATGCCGTATTGACCTCATATCCGATACCCTCAAAGTAAGCTTTGAAGCTTTGTAAAAAATCCCTGTCCGCATCAGCTATCAGCATTTTCATTTCATCACCACCTCGTCATTATATGTAAAAAAATACATTAAATATAGCATATTTTGTATTAAGTATCAATAAAACATATTTATTTAATCACCTGTTTTTTTATACATTTATAATAAGATATAAATTGTTTTATCAGATAAACAAAAAGTGTATATTTTATAAATTTTAGATTGAAAAAAATATAGTTTCGGCTGAACATTTTATTGCATAACGGCATTAACAAATTGTTTACTTTTTCATAAATATTTATACATTGAAATCCGCAGGAATAAATTGTATAATCTAATCATAAAAGATAACACGAGACACGTTCAAGTGGAGTGGGACGGTTTCTCTTTCTTATTAGCGGGGGCATATCATGGGGAGGTATGCTTCCTTTTTGTTATATATAACCGGGGCTGTGAAGTAACGATCTGCTTATCGTTCCTTCACAGCCCCTGAATGTTTTATAGAAGATTCTTTGAAATTTTAGACGGTCGTGTAAACTTTCTTTTCAGGAAGTATATAATACCGATCACGACCATTACACCGATACCTATAAGTACCTCCATTACAAATGCATTTAAAATGCTGTAATCCGAAAAAGTGGAATTAGTTGATTCAATAGCCTCAGTAACGGCTATTCCTCCCCCGTTTCTTTCAATGCTTATCGCCATATTTGCGACCATTGCAGTATATTCCGCCGCAAGGAGGGTTATACCCGCAATTATTTCACAGATCACGGCACTGAGTTTTGTTGCTCTTTTTCCTGCAACGACATATCCGCCAAAAATGCATGATACTATAATTCCTGCCCATATGCCAAAGCCTGTCCAGAACTGATAGAGAAGAACATAAACAGATGCGCCGAGAATTGCTCCGAAAACAGCGCCTCCTATACCTGCGGGCATATTCTGTTTCTTTTTTTCAAACATATCCCTGCGGCGTTCATATTGTTTTCTCTTTCTTTCTATGCATTTGTCACAGACCGGCATAAGCTCACTGCCTATGATATACATACCCGTTTTCTTGTTTTTTGAGCAAATGCGGCATAAAGGTGTTATTATCCCGCTTTTACACAGCTCCGTGACAAATCTGGTTATTTCCTTCAGATGCTCCCTGTCGATATCGGAATCGACAGTCATTTTTATATTCATGCGTATCTGTCTGTCTTTATAGCCTGCTTTGGAAACAAATGCTTTATTCTGTCCGGCAAATGCTTTTATTTTTTCAAACAGTGCAGTAAGATTATCAGCATCAGCGCCTAAAGACAGCGTATATCTGTTTTCAACCGAATAAAAGCCTATCATTGCATGAAAGCCTTCAAATGTATTGAATCCCATTTTTGTTTTAGAATTATATCTGTATCCGACTGTAATCAGAAACTCCTGAAATTCTCCTTCTGTCACGTTTTCACCTCCCGCAACATTTTCCGACATTTTATCCGACACCTATTATACACCATTAAATACAAAAATACAACCCCATACCACAGCGATAAAAATGGAATAAAAACGGAGAAAAGTGATACGATGATATAACTGGATCCGTATGAAGATGAGATGGATTTAACATACTTATATTCAACTTATGTAATAGTAAGGGATAATCAGACAGCGCCGAAACAGCTTTTAATAATATCGAGGCTGTCGCACAGCAATTTTTCATCCTTGTGCGGCAGCCCCTTCTGATCAAGTATTCAGTTTGTTTTCTTGTGAGGCTTCAGCGGCTCATCATAGAATTCCTTTTCGGCAGTGCAAAGATATGCGTGATATATTTCACCTTTGGGTGACCCTGCTGTAATATGGGCATATTGTGCTTCACTTTCCTCTGAGCTTAGCTCATAATAGAAATCATAGCCCGTTGAATTATAGCTTTTGAAAGATACATTCGGTTCACCTATGCTGCGTATAAGATCGTCCATAGAATCTGTTTTTGAAAGCAGCTGCCGCATTTCATCCTCGGACAGCTTTTTTCCGGAAGTCGGATGCCATATATACGGTATACCGTCTATAAGCCTTGCATTTATTTCTTCACTGCTTTTTATATCACATTCTATTGTGGGTCTTTTACTTTCGGGATCTCTGTTTACTTCCTCAATATATAATGCCCGTGCTTCAAGATTCCTTACTGAAAAATATGTAACCCCGACCTTATCCGGTTCATCTGTATTCTCAAAGCAAAAATCAAGACTTATATAATATTTCTCTCCGTTAAGCTCACATTCATATTTTGCTCCGGCTGTCCGGACATTATGCCCGTAATCGTATGAGCCGCTGCTCCCTGTTGAGGATCCGTCAAGCTCACATCCTGAAAGCGCAGCCGGAAATTCTTCCAAAAAGCTGTCAAGCTCTTTGGAAAAATCCGGACTATTCTGTAATTCAGCAGCAAAGCATTTTCCCAGAGCGTCACGATCGCCTTCTCCGGCGGCCTTCATCAAAGCTTTTATTGCTTCATCAGCAGCCGTATTTTCACTTATTGTCCATGTATTCCGCCAATGTTCCGGGATGCTGTCATCAGACCTTAATGTTGATAAAAGACCTGTGGCGGCAGCTATTCCGACAGTTAATACAGGTATGCAGACCAGTATGCTGCCTGCAACTATAAATATCTTAGGGAATCGCTTGCCCTGATGCTCAGGCTTTTTCCGACAGATAAGACCTGCTGTCAGAAGTATGACGCCTGCAATTAATCCTATTATTCCGATTATTATAACAGGTACGATTATTACAGCGAAAATCAAATAAAACAGAGCCATTTTTTCCTCCAAACATTCAAGGCAGCCCTAATAAACCTTTCCAGGCAATCAACAATGCAATAGTAAAGTGAGTATTTGTAGGTCCAGCCCCGCACTTTGAGCTTTGAAATAAGTTTTAAGATATGACTTGAATATACACTATTTATCTTTTATCAGTTCTGAAATAGTTTTTATCATTGAGGGAACGTCATAAGGCTTTGCAAGATGACCGTTCATACCTGCTTTAAGTGCAAGCTTGCGGTCTTCTTCAAAAGCATTTGCTGTAACGGCAATAATCGGAATATCCGCCTTATTTTTATCATCCAGCGTCCTGATCCTCTTTGTTGCTTCATATCCGTCCATATTCGGCATCTGAATATCCATAAGGATAACGTCATATGTTCCGGCAGGGGCGTCCGTCATCTTCTGTACTGCTATCTGACCGTCTTCGGCTTTTTCTACCTCGAACCCGAAATTAGTCAGTATTGCTTCTGCGATCATCCTGTTCATTTCATTATCTTCTGCCAGAAGTATCTTTCTGCCTGTGAAATCTGCCTTTTCGGGGGCTGTCTCTGTCTTTTTCTCATCCTTACGGAATGGTTCCGCAAGGGTCATTCGCAGATCGGACATAAACAGAGGCTTATTGCAGAATGCTGTAACTCCCGCTTCTTTTGCCTCGTCCTCAATATCCGCCCAATCGTATGCAGTCATGATTATTATAGGCACCTCGTCACCGATCACCTTGCGGATACGTCTGACTGTTTCGATACCGTTCATATCCGGCATCATCCAATCTATTATATAGACACTGAAGGATTCCCCGTGTTCCTGTGCGTCCTTTGCCCTTATAATAGCTTCTTTTCCATAATTTGTCCAGTCAGGACGCATACCGATCTCACGCAGCATAGAGCAGACCGAAAGACAGGTATCTGTATCATCATCCGCAACAAGAGCACGGCAGTTTCTTAGTTCTGGAAGCGGCTCTGCCTGTACGGGCGCACCATTGACCTTGAAGGTAAGATCAACGATAAATTCAGTACCCTTTCCTTCCTCGGAATTAATGCTGATGGCGCCGCCCATCATATCCACAATAGTTTTTGTGATCGCCATTCCGAGACCGGTTCCCTGTATGCCGCTGACTGTGCTTGTCTTTTCACGGGTGAACGCTTCAAAGATTGTTTCCTGAAATTCCTTGCTCATACCGATACCGGTATCCTTAATGTGAAATTCAAATCTTGCAAGATTATCAACAGGCGATGTTTTTTCAATAACACGGAAGCTGATCTTTCCCTTTGCGGGGGTGAATTTGATCGCATTGGACAGGATATTCAGCAGCACCTGATTCAGACGCAGCTTGTCTGTGATGATATCCTCGTGGACAACATCCTGTGTATCAATGCTAAGTTCAAGCTGTTTTGAAGAGACATTAGCCTGGATAATGATCCTGAGATCGTGAATAAGGTCGGGCAGATGTACCTCGGCTTCTTCTATAGAAACCTTTCCGCTTTCGATACGGCTCATATCCAGGACATCATTGATAAGCGAAAGAAGGTGCTGGCTGGATATGGATATTTTTTTAAGATAATTCTGAACCTGTTCCTTATTGTCGATATGTGACGCCGCAAGCGCAGTGAACCCAACGATAGCATTCATCGGCGTCCGGATATCGTGTGACATATTGTTCAGGAATACAGTTTTTGCCTTGTTGCCTGCCTGAGCCTCTTCAAGAGCAGCATTAAGCGCTGTCTGAAGTTTTTTCCTTTCCTCAAGCTGGAGTCTCATGCGTTCCGCCCTACGCATAGCTAACAGAATGATAATAAGCGCAATAATGACTATTGAAACAATTACAATGAAAAGGTTTTTTCTTATATAAATTTTAACATAATTTTTTGTTTATTTCAATTGTTTTTTTATTGCATACAATAAATA
Organism: Ruminococcaceae bacterium UBA2806; assembly: GCA_002351795.1. Taxonomy (GTDB): domain Bacteria; phylum Bacillota; class Clostridia; order Oscillospirales; family Acutalibacteraceae; genus UBA1213. The sequence goes on from DEHG01000070.1 coordinate 27,177, forward strand.
TACCGCTGTAAGTTTCAGACAACATTACAGCGGTTATTATTAAATCAATTCAGTTTTAGTCAACGACATTCTGATGAGGCAGCGGCGAAGGATCTTTCCACTTATTCTGAATTCTTTACAGATCCTTTGTTTTCGCTCAGGATGACAAAGCAGCCTTATTAATGTCCTTTTAAATACTCTTCAAATTCAGGCGTTTTCGACCAATATTTTATGCCCCAGTTTTCAAAATTCCACTGATCCATATATTTATTACATTCGAAGTCAATATAATATAGTAAGCCGTTTTGTACTGCAAAGTTGGTGGGAAAATAGTCTATGTTCAGTCCCGCATTTTTTGCAAGCTGAGCCATTTCACGCACCTGCTGCAGAAAAACCTCCACTGAAACATCATTTTTGACCATATCAAAGATCGTATCGCCGTCGATAAATTCCTTTTACTCTTCCTTGGAGATCTTTGTCTTTTGCTCTTTTGTCAAGCTCCTCTGCAAATGCCGGAAACATATCAAGTCCGACAATGCTTCCTGATAAATGCTCCGCAAGCGTCAACGTCTGACCCCCTGTTCCGCAGCCAAGATCAGCAACGCTTTCAAACCTGCTGAGATCACCCATAAAGCCCAAAGCCTTTTCAATTGTTTCACGGCTGCCGGGACCCTGGCGTTCCAATCCGATATGAGCCTCCAGCAGCAGATCAAGAAATGACGGTTGTTTATTTTCCATTATTCCGTCTATCGGAATCGGTCTGTAATTTATCGGTATCATTTCAAAAATCAGATAGCCTGATATCACAAGAATATAATATACTCCCAGAAGAATAATGTCAAGGTCAACCTTGAATAAGCTTTTGCGGCGTATCAGCTGTATGAACCCCAGAACGGCAAAGCACATACATATTGCTATCGGAACAAGTCCCAGCCAGTCCGTGACTGTGTACAGCCGCATATGCACTCCTGTCAGCCCCTGAAACCAAGTGTTGAACTCAGCAAAGCCGATCGCAGTTCCCTGCTGCCCGATGTTCTGGACATCGACATTGATAATCAAAAACGTCCACAACACAAACGCGGCAAGCAAGCCTGCTCCGATAAATAAAACTCTTTTCGCTTTCATTTTCATCTGTCCTTTCGATTGTTTGTACTTTGAAAGTAACAGATAGAGTAAAAAATGTAAAGAACCGCTCCGTCACATCGATGATACGGAGCGTCTCATTCCCGAGTACAAGCGGTTTTTATCCAATCGTCCAAAAAGCGCATTTGCTCGTCCGTATGGAACCAATGCTC
>DEHG01000068.1:0-1688 GCA_002351795.1 Ruminococcaceae bacterium UBA2806
TAAGGCAAAGGTCTGCAAAACCTCTATCCCCCAGTTCGAATCTGGGTGTCGCCTCCATTTTTAAAGGTTTGGTCTTTTGCATTCGTAAATGACCAAACCTTTAAATAACATTACAAATCATATTGTAGTGTTATTTAAAGGCAATCCCTCCGTTTGTGAAATGGTGCAGAGGGTTACCTTTATTAAGCATGATTTGATCATGCTGGTTTTTTATAGTTGTGCTTTAACAACTTGTATAGATTTTTGGCAGCCTTTCTACCGTTGGTGTGTATTTCTGCGTGTGATGCAGAACTGTCACTATCAAACCAACACTGTTCTTGTCCTCGCAAGATGGCAAGGCTTTTGCTTTCAGTACAGTACACATAAGTAGCCGCGCTGTTCTCCTACTAATCTATACGGACTATGTTTAGTTGTCAAAGTGCAGTAACATTGCTCTTTTTACGGACACAATGCGTGTCAGGTCAAAAAAATAGTCGAATTCACATCAAGACATGAATCGACTCTTGACTATTATTGCAACAGAAGGTATAATGTACCTTACATATTGTATCAAATGTCATTCGTGAGTTGGTAGCTCATGATTGATGTTTAGCCGGGGCGTTATTGCAAGTAACAAACCGGCTTCGATACTATATTGACTTAACATTTCAATGATACACCACATTTTGGATTATGTCAATAATATTTTTCTTTCATAGGCTGTTTTCACAAATGAAAGCGGTCTTTTTTGTTGGGATTTTATAAATCAAAGTCTAAAATGATGACATAGGTCATCTTTTTTCGACTGGGGGTGAAGTTTGATGGAACTGAAAAACTCATGCGCAGACTGCCTGAATTTAGGTCGTGCGGTTTATTGTATGCAGTGTGTCAGGATGAATAAGGGACACAAGGATATGTTCCGAAGCAGCGCTCCTGTCTCTCTCCCCCATAAGCATAACAACATCAAAACCGATTATTCACAGGCTGAGAAAAGATAAATGCTTCATAATCCGGTTACTCTCAAAAGGGGAACTGGTTCCTGTTTTGCTTAAAACGATGACCTATGTCATCATTTTCAAAAAGACAACCCCCTCCGCTATGAACTGTTTCACGGTGGAGGGGATTATTATATATAAAATAAGCAGAGGAAAGATCAGTCCCTCCTCTGCTGTCGTTGTTATGCTGTAACGATATTGGTTTTTGTAAAAAAATCAGGGTCGGTTTTTATTACGCTCAGAAAACGTCTTGCAATACCGATAGGCTTATTAGTTCCTGCTTCCCATGCTTCTACTGTTTTTACTGATACACCGATCGCCTCTGCAAATGTTGCCTGTGTCATGCCAAAGCTGAGACGAATATCCTTTATTTCTGCGGAGGTGAGATCGGGTACAGGTGTTATGGTACACTTTGCTGTCCGGGCTTTAACACTGCCTTTTTCGTATTCAACTGCTTCATTCAATCCCTGAATTATGCTTTCGTAAACATTCATAGATCAATACCTCCTCTCTATAATCTTACCCTATTAAATAGGGTGTGTCAAGAAGTTTTCAGATTCTTCTCCCAAGCTGAGTGTTTCTCATATCCGTCTCGGTCTTGCTGACAGCCATATAAACAGCCTGTCCCTGACCGACGATTATCACCTTGCTTTTGGCACGGGTAACGGCTGTGTAGAGAAGATTACGCTTGAGCATGATATAAAAGCTCTTCAT
>DEHG01000068.1:1990-2531 GCA_002351795.1 Ruminococcaceae bacterium UBA2806
GAGTTTTTGGTCTGCATAACACGATCGCCAAGGCGGAACACAGAATTTTTCATTTGAATTTCCGGTTTATCAGGTGCAGGTGGGTTTATCATCGACTGAATGCGTTCATTGTATTCTTTAACGCTGTTCTTGCCCCTTGATTTCATTGGACAAAGAATACAGACCTTTTCTATCCCGATACAGTTGGCTTCTTTGATATAGCGGTCAATCACCGTATTGAAACAGATATCCTGATCGTTTGCAGTAAGAAACTGAAATTCCTGATTGTATGAAAGTTTAGAATCTCCTGAGTTGATTTTTTCTGCGTTGACCGGAATGATACTGCCTGACCCCTGACGATAAACAAGGTTAAGCCTTGTGACAGGGACTTTGCCGCAGGTGATAAGCTCGTTAAGCACGTTGCCTGCACCGACACTTGGCAACTGGTCGCTGTCTCCGACAAGCAGCAGCTTTGTCTTTTGGGGATCTATCGCTGCCATAAGCATAGCAAATAGCCGCATATCGCACATGGAAACCTCGTCAACGATAACAACATCGGACA
>DEHG01000119.1:0-6791 GCA_002351795.1 Ruminococcaceae bacterium UBA2806
CTGAGGGAAAGTCTTGTCCCATTCCTGTGTTAAAGTAATACTAATATCTAATTAAAAATAGACACAATCCAATTCCTTGCAGTAATAGATTTAATAGCATCACAAGACAAAGCACGAATAGATTGACACAGTCGATCGATTACTTTTTGAAGGGTTTGGAATACTTCATTTCTAAATCCGATCTTTCTTATTTCTTTCCATATTTGTTCAATAGGATTCATTTCTGGTGTATAAGGCGGAATAAAAACAATATGAATATTATCGGGTATACTCAAACCGTTAGATTTGTGCCATGCTGCTCCGTCACATACTAACACAATTTGATCATCTTTATATGATTCGGAAAGATGAGCAAGAAATACATTCATACATGTTGTATTACAATACGGCATGACAAGAAAAGAGCTTTCTCCGGTCAATGGCTCAACTGCACCATAAACATATCTATATTCCCTTATATGATGACACGGAACTGAGGGACGATGCCCTTTTTTGCACCAACAATATTTAGGCTTGTTTATCCGCCCAAATCCTGCTTCATCCTGAAACATTAAACGAACGGTTGAATCTTGGTTGATTTCTTGTATTTCTCTTACAAATCGTTTAATTTTTTTGAGGCTTCAATCGCCTCTGGTGTTGCTTTTTTGGGATGTCTGCTTCTTGGCATTATTTTTCGCCATCCGTGCCTTTTAAGGATATAGTATATATGCCCGCTTCCGATAGAATGACCCACTGCTTGTTCGTACTTTTCTTTTATTTCTTTTGTTTCTACGATTTGTCCTTCTTCGGCTTTCTCTATAAACAATTGCAGAATCTGTTCCTCTTCTTCGTAACTCAAATTACGATGATTACCACCATACTTGATAACTATGATTTCTTCCAGACCTTTTTCAAAGTATAGTTTGACTATCTTTGCAACATTTGCTTTACTATATCCGGTTGCAGCCATTATTTCTTTGTAGCTGGCGCCTTCTGCCTTCAACGATAATACTTTCAAGCGTCTTTCAATTTGCTTATTTTTGTTTTTCTTGCGTGCCTGTTCTATTTCTTCTTTTTGTTTTTCTGTTATCTGATATTTCATATTCATCACCGTTTTTATTATATCAGATATTTTTGCGTTTGTCCATTATTTATATGATATTAGTATTACATCAACTTAATTTTTGCATTGCGGAAATCCCAGGAATACAGACAGATCAGTGCAGCAATAGCGCCCAGTAGTTTGTATTTGGTTCCGATGCCTGATATGTAGAACTCGCTTCGATTATTAAGCAGCCAGCGAGGATAACCTCCGTTCGGATTCAGACGGATAACACTTACTTCACTGTGTGGGATAGAATTTATCTTTTTGCCGTTTACAAAAATGCTGCGCTTATCCGTGATGACAAAAAACTCCTTGCCGTGGAAAAAGATGCCTTCATCGCCGTATACGATGATATGCTCTCCCGGCTGGATCAGGCCTGCTATCTTGGGCATTACCTTGTCGATACGCTCCTGATGTATCCCCTCTGTGGCTACATCGGAGTCAGAGATGAGTGCAGTTTTTATATAATCTGCAACGCTTTCTGCGCTTTTCAGATCATTCAGACAGTAACGCATAGAATCAATATTCGTAACCACATTCTCATATTGCTTCAGACTGTCGAGCTGCCAGAGAAAGTCAAACATTTTCTCATCGAGCAGCCCTGTGTTGCCTTCATCCGTGATTTCCACATCAATATGTGTATCACAGAATGGGCAGATCATGCACTTATTTGATAGTGACAGTTCCATTTCTGCGCCGCAGGAGGGGCATTTTCTTGTATCCATTTTCATAACCTCCGTTTATGCTGTATCAGCGTTTTTTCTTGTTATTTTTTGTTTGGTACTCCATACGATATTTCCGTTTTCCAGATACTGTTTCATCATATTGGCATATGCTTCGGGGAGAGATTCTGCGCCGAGACATATTCCCTTGCTGTCGGGGATCTCCGTCATGCGGTGTGCATCGGCTTGTTCTTCATCCAAGTAGGATAAATCATTGCTGGATGCAACATAGAACCGACCGAAATGATAATAGCCGTAAACGAAAACGCCTTCGTCTGACGGTCCGTAAATAATCGTATCCTCTTTGATCGTTCGTATCTTTCCGAGCCACGGAAAGCCAAGCTGTGTTTCTGTGCTGCTGAGTGCATCGCATAGCTCCTGAACCGTTTTCTTCATGCCGGGTACGGCACATATCGGCGATATGGACGAATTGAACGGATTGTTGCCGCTGCCCATCGCCCAGAAAACGATACCCTCTACAAGAAGCATGATACCGAGGGCAATTGCCGTTTCCGAAACTGATGTAATGACCGCATAGACGACTGCGCCTATCACCATGAGCACTGCTGCTGTACGAAAAACCAGTGACATGATCCACTGTGAGCGAGGCGCATCTGCATGGCTTGCGGTTATCGAATACATAACTATCGCTTCGATCAAAAGCAGGATCGCTATGACGATACCACGTTCGCTGCCCTGTGTATTGCAGATCGTAAAGATACCGGCAATGTTCAGCACAATGCCGGCCAGCACGAGCAAAACGCCTGAAACATTCCTGAACCTTGCTGTTTTGTGGTCATCCAGGAGGAATCCCATCCGGAAAAAGCCGATACAAAACAGAAATGCCGAAACAGCAAACAGCGCCCAGAACAGGAAATTCACCTTTTGCGGCATCAGGAATAACAGCCCATAGGAAGCTGCAAGGCACAGAATATCCACTGCCAGCTCAAAGTGATTCTGCGGATTTTTCATCCGGGATCTGATTTTTTCTTTCAGTCCTGCCATTTTCTCATGCCCCCTTACTGAGATCTGCCGAATCTTTTTTTATTGTATCACAAGACAGTGCAAATTTCAAGATACAACAAAAAATGCCCAGCCTAAAAAAAGCTGGGCAGAAAGATAAAAGCGGGACATGGAAATTCAGGATCCGGCGGCTCGCCGGTCCGGGATTATTTTACTGTTGCTGAAAAGTATTTCTTTTCGATCGTTCCGCTGCTGTCTTTTACATCAATGCGTATGTTATAAGCACCTGTTGCGACAGGCTTGAATCTTGCGCTTGCCTTGTCGGTGAATTTATCGCCAAGAAGTTTCCAGTTTGTATTTGTAATGCGCTTGAAGTAGAAGGAATAAGTGTACGGTGCGCTTCCGCCGACAGCCTTGCCGATCATAGGTATAGCCGAGCCAAGCCTTACCTTTTCTCTGCCGACAACGGATACATTTGTAAGCTCCAGCTCCGTTACAACATCAACCGTAAAAAGCTTTTCTGCTGTATTTCCTGCGCTGTCCTTTACAATAACTTTAACATCATAGCTTGCTTCTGCTGTGGGAGCAAATGCAACACTTGAATTTGTACCAAACTCTGTGCCGAGTTTATTCCATCTTGTGTTAGTTGTGCGCTTGTAGTAATATGCATAGGTATATGGTGCTGTACCGCCGTTTGCGCTTGCAGAAACTCTTACCTTGTCGCCTATCTGTACAATATTGCTGTTGATAACTGATGTATTCCTGAGTTGGTTTACGACTTTAGCTGCTGCTGTTACCTTAAAGAGCTTTTCTGATGTCTGCGACACCGATGCGGCAAGGTCGTTTATCATCACAGCTGTATCGTATTCCGCAGGAATGATCTCCATTTTTTTATCCTCGATCTTTGAAAAATCAAGAATACTGTTGATAAGAGACAGAAGCGTTTTTCCGGCGCTTTGTATATTTGCGGAATACTCTCTGATCTTTGTATCGCTGCTTTCATGCAGTATCATTTCATTCATGCCAAGTACGGTATTTATCGGCGTCCTGATCTCATGTGACATCTGGGCAAGAAAATCACTTTTTGCCTTATCAGCCTTAATTGCAGCATCGGCGGATTCTTTAAGTTTTTTATTTGCCTTATTCTGTAGATTTATCAGATTGGACATCAGTATAATAATCCTTTATTATCCTGCTGTCTCTGCCGTCGATCTCAACTGCATTATAAGGCAGGCTGACTATATTTGTTGATTCTGTATCCGACATCTGATATTTGCCGAACGGGTGGTTGATTATTTCGCCCTTAGCGTCAACAAGAAAGGCATACTGACTGTCGCTGAAGCTGCTGCCGAGAATATCCACAAGCTTATCCATGTAGAAGTCGATACCGAAATTTCCGAGGAATTCTCCTGTTGAGTCGTTATATACACTTTTTGCAAAGGTAACGCAGTACAATCCCGTCTGTTCGTCAAGATATGGCGAAGAGATGATCCAGTCATTTTCCGACGCCATAAGCTCCCTGTACCAGTCACGCTCTTCAACGTGCCAGTCATCATCAGGCTCCCAGCCTGTATTCATGATAACGGTATGCTCCATATCGGGGTTAGCAAGGTAGCTTGCAGATATTTCAGGGAACTGCTTTGTTATCCTGTCGAGATATCCTACCATCCATTCATAATCATCGAGCTTTTCCGGGTTTGTCGAAATATTGCTGCAAAACATATCTAAAAGGCTTTTCTGAGTATTTATCCATTTGGAAAGCTGATATTCATAGCTTGCGGCATTCCGCTGCATTTGTCCCGAGCCGTAGCTTATTGTTGTAGTGTAATTTATACGCAAACGATCGCTACTATTGTCAGAAGGGAAAGAATTATTGCCCTGAATCGTCTGCTCAGCGTAACATCATGAAGCTTTTGTTTTTTATTGTGTTTTTTCCCTTCACTCTTTTTCCGTTCAATAAGTCCGGAATATGACTGGAGTTTCGTTACGGTTTCGGACAGTCTTGCGCCCGCCTCCCTTATGCTGACAAATTCCTGTTCATAGTCGGGTGAATTTCTGATATTCTCGACGCTGGAGCCGCTGATGATCCTGTCGAGAGGTTCACGAAGCTCCGAGGATATTTCGGAAAAATAGCTTTTTGCAGCTTTAAGCTCCTCCTGTGATCTTTTTCCGTTTCTTGAGGCTATGAAATACAGAGTAATGATAACGCCGAAGATGGACAGGGATACGACCAGCATTACTATTATTGCTATATAAGATGTCCTGTAAAGGTTCCAGTGGTTCTCGCTGACTATCAGATACCAGCCAAAGCCTGAGGATGTAGCAAATATACTGTTGCCCCGCTGATTGACCGATACGGTATGGTCGCTGCTTTTAACAAGTGAAAAAACGCCTGAATAATCCGGAAGCTCCTTGGTAAGCTTTTTGCCGACAAGACTCTCATCGGAGCAGCCCGCAATAATGCCGTCATCCGTAACAATAGCAGCCTGCTGACTGTTATCCATATCCATCTGGCGGATATGTCCCTGTATATTATCCATTGTATAATCCATGCAGGCTATAGATTTGCCGTCCGCAAGCATCACTGAAACAGAAAAGCATATATTTCCTGTCATTGCGTCAACATACGGGTCGGTAACATAGGGCTTTCCATTCATTTTAAGCGCACCCGTATACCAGGAGCGTTTTTCTATTACATAATCATCCGTTGCCTCAAAATCGGGTATATAATACCAGCCGTCAGCAGCAAGATAGACATTGAAGCATACGGAATTAGATGCTTCTATCATCTGCTTTTTCTTTTTACGGATGAAATCCTCGCATTTTTCACGGTCATTGATAAGCGGCTGTATCTCCAGTGCAAATTCAAGAGTTAACAGTTTTGAATCATCAATAGTTTTTTCAAGATCTCCGCCTATCACCTCAAGCCATTCCTCGCCGTATTTTGTTGCATTTGATGTCGTAGCGTCAAACACAACTGCGATCTCCGTAATATTTGCGGCTATGAGAAGTACGGCTACAACAGCTATTACAAGTATGGTTCTGAATTTTTTCTTCATATATGCTCCTCCGTATCCCGATTTACACCATTATATCATACCTTAACGCCTGAGGCTACATTTTTTCGCAATTCACAAAAAAATCCCGCACAGGGCAGGACGGATAGAATTGAAAACTAATGAACTCAGGTCGGAAGTAAATGGTATCAGAGTACAGTCCGATCATGAAGTCGGCTGCCCGTTAATTGAGCAGCCGACTCCGGGAGAGTCGGAAAGGAAATGTCAAGCAAAAAAAGGCTCTATACCGGGAACATTAATGCTGCTAATTCATCAAAGCTGCCTTTTGAATAAGCGGATATGTCCTTGTTCTCCTTATTGATAATACAGTCCGTCAGAAGAAAAACAGACATTCCGACAGTTTCCGCTATCATATCCTCAGAAACATCATTTCCTACCATAAGACATTCCTCCGGCTTTACATCAAGCTGTTTTGCAAGTGCCCTGTAATAATCGGGGTTCGGCTTGCAGTAGGATAAATTCTCATATGATGCAATGAACTCGAATAATCCAGGATCTATACCTGCCCATTTCACACGGGCTTTCTGTGCTTCTATGGGGAACAGCGGATTGGATGCCAGCGCTGTACGGTATCCAAGCTTTTGTGCCGTTTTAACGGCTTCACTCGCTTTCTCGTTAAAGCCGCAGAATGCCTTTGCATGATTGAACTCGCTGCTGTAGAAATCATCAAAAACAGGCTTTGATTCATATACCCTGTCACCAAGCACTCCGGCAAAGGTTTTCCAGAATGCTTCATAATTGCTGCATTTGCCGTCATTTCTTACCATAGCAGCAGTACCCGTCCATACAGCAGAAACAAGCTCCTGCTTATCATAGCCGTAGGGAGCAAGCTTCTTTACAAGCAAGCCGAAATAACCCTTTGTAAATTCATCGTTATCCATAGGGAGAAGTGTCCCGTCAAGATCAAAAAGTATTGTCGTTATCATAATATGCTCCTTCGTACCG
>DEHG01000119.1:6891-15189 GCA_002351795.1 Ruminococcaceae bacterium UBA2806
ATGTATCTTCACTTTTCTATTCACTCGCTGACTGCTTGAAATGGTTTTCAGAGATTCCCTTATGCTTATTTGTCTATTATATCAGTTTTTTTATCCTGATACAAGCTGTTTTTAGAATCACAGGACTATCTCCGATAAATGATAATGCTGATTTATAATAAAAGCAAAACGGGCTGCCGTACTGCGTTTATTTTACGCTTGTGCGACAGCCCCATTATTTTACATATTATACATTTCATTGTACTGGCTTTCCGCCTGACTTGCCTTCCTTGCGCCGTTCATGCATCTTGGAGATAAAAGTGAACAATTGTGCCGGCATCCGCTGCATCTCAGACCCCTGAGAAATTCCTCAAGCGTAGGCTTTTCCTCAACCATCTCATCTTCACTTTCTTGCTCTATCTCCTCCTCATACTGCTGCCCGTTATCGTATTCCTGAATGATCTCTTCCGGCGGTTCGGTACTGTCCTCCGTTTCTGTATTGTCCTGTATGGTCACTTCATTGTTTTCTTCCGGCTCAGACAAAACGGTATCATCTGCGCCTTCACTGCTTTCTTCCATATCAGCAGCAGAAATATCACCTTCGTCTGATATTTCCGGGCTTTCAGTATTGCTGCTCTCAGATGAGTTTTGCACCCTTGATGACAAAGAGCTTTTTTCAGAAGATGTTTCTTCTGTCCGTACGCTTTCGGACTCTGCAATAATATCTTTGTCCGCCGGAACCATAGCCGAGCTTGCAGCACAGTAGGAAATGCACAGAGCCGCATAAACACAAAGAAACGCTGTAATACTCTTTTTTCTCATAACATTACTGCCTCCTTTATCAGACTTACGGAAAACAAAACTATCAGCAGAACATAACAGGAAAGTCTGAACCATTTAAGATACTGCGGTATCTCCTTGTACATTTTTCCTGCAAGTACTCCGGAGATCAGAAGCATAAAAAGCATCGGAGAGACTGTGCTTGCCAGTGCAAAAACTGCACCCAGCAAAGCTGCATATCCGAGCGGAAGTAAAGATGCATAGCCTGTCATAAGAATAAGCGGCGCACAGGGACTCAGACCATAGCTTATACCCATGCCTATAAGAGCCGCATGATTTGATTTTCTGTACTCTGTCTTTTTCGTATGCTCCTTGCAGCCGCCGCAGCTTTTACAGCTTTTGTGTCCTCTGTATTCCCGTATCCAGCCTATGAGCATCCATATACCCATAAAGAGCATAAATATATCAACGATCACCGCAGCTTTTATTCCGAATACATTGCCGCTTTCATCAATGATATTGCTACCGACTATTGAAGCGATACAGCAAAGTGAAACTACTGCGATAAGCTTTCCCGAAAAGAAATCAAAGAACCCGATAAACGACTGCTTAATGTTTTTCATATGTGTGGTGAGATAGCCGTACAGGGCTGCGCTCATGCCCGAACCGCAGCAGGTACCGCAGCCCATACCTACGGATGCAGCAGCAGTAAGACCTTCAACAAATGCAGCTGATATCACCTCGTCACCCTCTTTCGCTTGCTATAAGCGCCGCACCGACAGCCCCGTTGAACTGCGGATATCGTGCAACATATACATCTCTCATAAGTTCTTCCTCAAAGGCACGGTGCAGACCAATATTCAATGCTCCCCCGCCTGTCATAAGTATATCTCCGCCCTTTTCGGATCTCTTCATCATCTTGATAATTCTTTTAGCCATAGACTGATGCATACCCGCAAGGATATCACAGCGGTCGTATTTTCTTGCAACAAGTGAAATGACCTCGGATTGTGCGAATACAACACATGTGCTGTTGATATCACAGGGATTAGTTGCCTGTAGGGAAAGAGGTCCAACATTGTCGATAGTCGTTTCAAGTATCTGGGCAATGACCTCCATGAACTTCCCCGTACCTGCGGCGCATTTGTCATTCATGCTGAAATTCTTGACATTGTAATTCCCGTCAAGATAGATAATCTTTGAATCCTGTCCCCCTATGTCGATTATCATGCCGGGACGGTATTCCTTCGGCGCAGTAAGACGAACTCCGTAGGCGTGTGCCGTTATCTCGGATATATCATCATCCGCTACCTCAAGAACCTTGCGGCTGTAGCCTGTCGCCATGATATAACCGATATCAGACGGCTTCAGCGAATTTCTTATACATAATTCATTTGCTATTTTACGGGCTGTACCGTCGTTATCAATGCCCGTATTCCTTACCATTGTATCAATAACCCGTCCGTTTCCGATAAGCGCCGCTTTCAGATATGTCGAACCGCCGTCAAGACCGATATAATATTTTGCCATTTTACTTCCTCCCCATCAGAACTCTGTCCTCACTGCCGAACGTTTTTCAGGCTCCTGCCTGAGCTTTATAAGCTCGATAAAGGCTTCAATGCGTATCCTGAGCTGTTCGATATCCTCTTCGTTATAGTCGCTTTCAAGCCTGATAACGGGTATGCCAAGCTTGCCCAATTCTTCCTCAATGCGCCTGTATTCAAAATCATAAACAAGACACCCCCGCAGCACATGATAGATAACTCCCTGTATCTGATTTTCCTTGATAAGCTGCTTTATGCGGTAAATACGCTGTGAATTGTCCGCAAATGTCGGACAGGGACAGGGACGCAGCGCACGGTTCGCCAGTGCATTCATCATTCCGTCAAAGCTGTTGTCAGTGATAACGGCAGGATCCCACATTCCACGTTCACCCATACAAGTCTCGTCTCCTGCGACAATACCTCCGTTTTCCTCGATAAGCAGCGGTATCTTTACATTCGGAAAAACTATCGGCGAGCCTGTCAGAAGTATCCTCGGAAGCTTTTTTGATGTTACGTTTTTCTTTTCGGCAATTCTCATTTTCAGCGATTCACTTACCTTGTGCAGCGCTCTTCCCCATTCTCCTGCCGTCATATATGAAGCGGCATTGAGTATCGCCATAGCATGACTTCCTCTGATAAGATAGGGCATTTGCTTTTTCAGCCTGATAAATTCCGAAAGCTCATATTGTGCATAGCCGACCATGCGGAATGCATCTGAAAGACTTTCATAGGTAATGCGCCTTCCCGTGACATTCTCCAATCTTTCCATAAGATCATAAAGCTGTACTGTAAAATCCTCGATATCCTCGTCATTTCGTGAAGATGGGATATGCAGAGTCACAACTTCGCACCTGTCTGAAAGCATTCCGGCGATCTTCTTTTTGCAGTCACAGGTTATCGGAACTATCATCATTGAGCAGTCCTCATACACGGGCATAAGTCCCGTCTGCTTGAAGCCTGCCACAGCCTTTACAAGCGGACAGGCATCACGGGGTGCAATATCATCACCGACAGAAAATGCGGTATAGTTTCCGCTGCAAAGTTTTACGGGCATAGCGCCTGCGGCATAGATAAGCTCCGGCGGCGTCATGACACAGTATGTACCGACAGTGTGACGGAAAGCGCCGCTTTTTGCATGATCCATATTTACATATATTCGTTCAAGGGTATCATAAAAAGGTTCTATTCCATCGGGCGCACCGCTTAGCTCTTTCAGACGGCGGAGATATTTTGCCGCTGTCTGAGTTTCCTTATTGATAAAGCGCCTGTCCTGTCTTTGTCTGAGCGTTTCAGTCCTTTTTATCGTCATAATGATTCCTCACTTCTTCGGCGGAGTGCCTCCGCTTTCATAATAAGATGATAGATGTTCCGGCAGCTTTTCGGTGCCTGACATGATCTTTTTCCTTGAAGATGTATATATTCTTTTGCCAGCAAATGCCATAGACAGTGCATTATCCTCGGGGCAGCAGCGCACACATTCTCCGCACATGATACAGTTTGCATGAGTGACGTCTGCTTTTTCTCTTTCGGTATATATCATCTTTATCCCCATAGGACAGGCTTCATAGCAGGCGCCGCATTCGGTACAGGACTGACAGTCCTTTTTGATGCGGAAAAGAGAGATCTTATGGAAAAAGCCCATTATCGTCCCGAGAGGACAGACCGTACAAAATGCCCTGCGCTTGAAGAAACTGCCCATCAGCACCAGAACCATTAAAAAGCCGCTGACATAAAGGCTTGTGCTGATTCCTGCAAGTATCGGAGATACTGCCACCGCCGGACAGAAGTTACAGAAATTGCCGCCTGCAAAGCACAGCCCGATAAAAACAAGCAGTATGAACCATTTTACCGGAGTGATCGCACTGTACATTTTTTCATTCATTTTTATGCCTTCAGTATTTGTCTTTTTGCGAATCTTATCCATTATATCCTGTATAAGACCTACCGGACAAATAAAGCCGCATATCACCCGACCCAATACAAAAATAGATCCCAGTGTGCTGATAAAGAACAGCAGTATGCTCCCTATCGGCAGTTCAAAAAGCTCATTCAGGTGTGAAAGATAATAACAGCTTGAATTTGTCATTTCCTCGGTATTCCATGGACAGGAAAGCACAGGAATGCTCAGGCTCGATATTCCCATACCGAATATCAGACCGCCCCATATAAGAAGAAATGCAGAAGCTATCATGACCACCCAGCGTATTATCATAAAAACAGCAGGCTTTTGTTTGGGAGCCTTGCCCCTTGCCTTGCCTGTCCGTACATCTGCAAATCTGCTGTATTTCTTATCGCCCTTTGCAAGCATACGCCTTAAAAGCACGATAAGAATTATTCCGACTGCCGATAGTCCGATTATGATAAACAAGGGAACAAGCGTTTTCAGATAATCGGATGATAACAGCTTTTCGATGCTTGTATCAAAATCATTTGTTTCAAAAACATAGAACGGTATCATCCATGAAAAATAGGCAAGCGCCGCTATTCCTATGCATATAAAAACAGTAATAATTATTCTTTTCTTTGATCTCATGATACCCTTTTCACCTTCTTTATTTTCTTCTGCGAAAGCATTTCAGAAAAAGCTTCCATGCGTATTCTCAGCTGTTCGACATCCTGATACTGATAATCAGTTTCAAGCCTGAAAACGGGTATGCCGTATTCCGAAAGCATAGCTTCTATCCGTTCAAGTTCAAAATCATATTCGATCTGACCCTTTAAAATATGACAGACAACACCCTCGATATCTCCTTTTTGTGCAAGAAATAAAATATGATTATACATTACATCATTTTTAATGTAAGCAGGAGACGGATCATAATTAAGCCATTTTCTGCAAATTGTTTTTATAAGCTTATCGGTGTTTCCGTGAAGCAGTTTCCGATTATAGATCACCATTGATCTCAGCGAAGTGTAATCGACTGTATCGTAAACCGCAAGACCTGCATCTCTGACAAGAAACGGTATCTTATAATTCGGAAACAGGACAGGCGAGCCGCAAAGCATGACTGCCGGACGATTTTTTTCTGTTCTGACCGAATGTGAGGAATAGTATCCGATCTCCCGTGTAAGCCCTTCAACATGACAGGTCCATTCATCAAAAGAATCGGTCAGATAGTAACTGTTCTGCACAAAAAGCCTTGCGGAGTCGGTAATAATATCCGTGCGTCCTCTTGACACTTCAAGAAAACGATGCAGAGCTGCTCTTGCGGCAGTAACGCTTTTCATGGATGATAATACAGAATTTCTCGTTATTCTTGCGCCGGCATGAGACGCAACAGCAGTACACATTTTCATCATCTGTTTTGCATATTTTTCAGCGGCATATTTATCATTTCTGTCCGGCGGAACATCCACAAGGCATATTTTATATCCTTCCGATTTCAGTAAATAGGCTATCTTTCTCATGCTGTCGTTTATAAGAGGTATAATGAACAGTGAATCTGAATAATCGATCCCAGGTCTGTGGATATATCCCAGAATTGATCTGCTCACGGGGTCGGTATCCCTCGGCACAAGCTCATCAGACCATTCTGTCGAACCGAGACTACCGCCTGTAAGCCAACAGGGTTTTGCGCCTGCCGCCATAACAAGCTCTTCGGGCACAGCCGTTCCGAGTATGACAACATTGTGTTCGCTGTGCCCATAAGCCCATCTGTACGCTGTATCAAGAAACCATTTGAATCCGTCAAGCTTTGAATTATATTTATACAGCTTATTCAGACTATCATTATATTCTTTATCAAAGCTGTTTTGTATTTTTTTGTTATCCATTGTGACCCCTCCGGTATTGTTTTTACTGTATACAGTATATTTCAGATAAAGGGAATCTCAATGGAATATATTTGGAATTTTTGTGGAATTATTGGCTCCGTTCCTGATTTTTCCCGATTTTAAAAAAATAAAGCCCCAGCAAAGTATAACACCATATTGGTGCTGTACTCTGTCGGGTTCATAATTATAATATTAATTCATACAATCTGTCTTTTGAAGCAGTTTTTTCTATCATAAGCAATGCCTTGCTGATGCGTTTTTAGCTATTGAGCATCGTTTTGACGCTTGCTGAGTTTCACAGATTCAGGCTTTTAAAGAGAAAGACATGGGCATCTCTAAAAACTTGTTTCACAAATGCCCTCATGTTTACTGTATCAGGTGATCCAACAGGTCAGATCAGCTCTGCGCCTTTGTTTTATATTCTGCCGATAAAATAATATGACCCTATGTAAAACTCAAGCTAAACCGTGATCTCAAAATACAGCCTCCTGCCGTTTACAGTTTTAAGATAGTTTGAATATTTTAAAATGCCGATCTTCGGATCATTAACAGTTACATAAAAAATATTTGAATATTCTTTATCCGTATCTTTGCAAATATCTTTGTTTCCGGTAATTACTAAAGCAGTTTTCTTGATTCTTTCCATTTTTTACAAACAACCTCTCTTGCCGATAATACCTTCCGTTTTTTTGAACATTCATACCTTAATCAAACCGGACAGGAACAATTTTTTTGGTTTTGTTGTGATCTGCGCTTATCGGACAGTCACCCTGAATACATCATACATATAATCCTCAATAGTATACTGTATTCTGCCGAGATAATCCACCTTATGATTTGCCGGCATTTCAAACTGATCGTGAATAATCTTTTCTGTCTGCTTCTTTCCGTAGTTCTGCCCGAAATCATTGAACATAATAATAACATAGCTTTCATTTATTTTACTAAGCTGCTCGGACATACCCATATAGTTCGTACCCGATCCGTTTGTATCACAAACCGAATAAACTTTTGATGTCTCCTGAAAATCGGGAGAAAAGGCATGGATAATATGGTTTTCTGTTATAATAAAACATGGCTTCCCTTTTAATTCGGATCTGAGTTCAGGCATAGCCTCCGGCAGGATATATGAATATATTATCCCACAGTTACTCATGCATACAAAAAAAGCACACAATCCTGTTGTCACTGCATATGAAAGTCTGTTTACATTCAGTTTATTTACTTTTTTTGAAAAGGCTTTTCTTATCAAAACGATCAATAACGAACAGATAAGTACAGAAAAATACGGAAGTATGAAAAAATAATATCTTTCCGCACAGAATTTCATTTCAGCGGCATTCTTCCCGACAAAAATGCTTGTCAGTATCAAGGCAGCCATAAAAAGTGTAAATGGAAGATATTTTTCTGGAAAAGCAAACTTTTTTTTCTCCTTCATTTTGCCCTTCATTTTCAGGAAAAAAACAGCAAAAATTACAAGCCAAATTCCTGCAAAGATCAATTTTGCAGTATTTACCATCTTAATATCGGAAATATTGAAAAAAAATGATGAGATGATACTTTTGAACAGTTTAGTAAATGATATATTTAATCCAGATGGAAATAATCTTCTTTCATCGGACATATGAAGTTCTGTATATGCGCCATTGAACATATGAAGTACCGTCGCAGGAAAAATTGCAAATGCGGCAGCTACTGATGCGAGCACACTCAGCCCCAGACCGAAAAACTCTTTAAATTTCTTCTTGAAAAGCAAATAAATGCAAAAAATCAGCGTTAAAAAAAATGCAAATAAGTAAAACATATACTGTGTCAGTAATCCGGCTAAAACTGTCAGCGAAATACCGACAACATATCTTGTTTTTAAAGTCTTATAAAACCTGATATAGAAATATGCAGCCATTACCGAAAGCATTGTCAACAGACAATACATTCTTATAAATGAGGTACAGCTTACAGCTCCCCCGGAAAAACCCCAGAATACCATGGACAGCAGCGCCGTTTTTTTTGATCCCGTAAGCTCCATTGCAAAAAAATACAGAAAAATCAGAGTTACTGTATAGAATATGATATTCGGAACAAGGCCCTGCCATTTTGAGAAGACATCGGGCGTAAATGAGCAGATGGTGTGCAGGATACAATAATACAGCGGTGGATGTATATCACATACCTGATTATAAAAAACAGTTCCATAGTCAAAGCGTTCATCATTCTGAACAGT
>DEHG01000119.1:15394-18883 GCA_002351795.1 Ruminococcaceae bacterium UBA2806
AACGTTCCTTTTTGCTGACACCTATACTTGTAAATACCACACACAGGATCAGGCACAGCAATACAAGAAGCTTCCATCTTCCCGATCCGGATTTTATAGATTTAATAAATGATCCCAAACAGAAATTCATCTCCTTGCTTTTTGATGAACACACTGCACGTCTCTTTTATATAATTTTTATAATTTGCAGTGCATAAAAAGCTTACTTGTCCGCAGCCCTGAGCTTATTTACCGACATAAGCGACAATCCGGGCAAATGAAGCATTATTTTTGACAAAGCGGTCAGAACACGAAAATCGGTATTAAGCACCCATGTTACAAAACGGGTTGAAAAATCTTTTTCTGATTTGTTCCATCCGCTGAGGTTTTCGGTCTTGTTTTTTGTAAGCAGTCTCAGCGGGATAAGAGAAAAATAAAAGTATGACCATCTCTTTTCCACAAGTCCGGCTGATACAGTGACCTCCCGGAGCTGTCTGTGATTATACCTGCGGAAATGCTTAAGCTCCTCATCATGAAGTGAATATAATGACATGAACGCCGGCACTGTGATAAACACTGTGCCATCCTTTTTAAGGCGTCTGAGAATATCCTTAAGATAGCCCTTGTCATCCTCGATATGTTCAAGAACGTCCATCATTATTATGTAATCGAACTTTATATCAGGGAGATGCTCAAGACTGTTGAGCGCATGGAGTCTGCCGTCATGCATTTCCTCTTCAAGAAAGATATCCACACCGTATATCTCCAGCTGAGGTTCTTCCTGCAGCAGCCTTTTGTCAAAATAGCTGTCGCCGCATCCGATATCAAGGATATTCCCATGTATTCCGAGCTTTTTGAGCTGCCTGATGATCATTGCGGTACGTGAAAGCTCCCAGGGATGCCTGTTTTGATTTTCGCTTACTTCTATCAGATCCATATATTTTACCTCTTGACTTTTATTTTCCTGACTTTGGGTTATGCTTTGCCGATAATACATATCTGCTTTTTGCTATAACTCCGGAGAATCTGTTACTGCCGGTTCAGACTCATGATATCATCCTATATAATGCATTAAAACAGAGCCTTTGATGTACATTAAGCATTGTCTTGCTTTGTTTCCGATCCGATATTTGTTTCAAGTACAACATATGATGGTCTGTCCTTGATCTCTATAAATATTCGTGCAAGATAGCTTCCTATTATTCCGATCATAAGCTGCTGCAGACCGGAGACAAACAATATTACGCTGATAGTTGACGCCCAGCCTGCGACTGGATCACCAAAAAAGATCTTTCTTATCACGATAACCGCAACAAAGAACAATGATACAAAACAAAGTATCACTCCAAGGATCGCTGATAATACAAGCGGATAGCTTGAAAATGATACTATACCCTCGATAGAGTATGAAAACAGCTTCCAGAATGACCATTTTGAGGAACCGGCATTTCTGCTGTGGTTTTTAAATTCAAGCCATTTTGTTTTGTAACCTGCCCATTCAAAAAGTCCCTTTGAAAATCTGTTTTTTTCCTTGAGTGAAAGCACAGAATCAACCATTTTCCTCGACATCATGGAAAAGTCCCTTGCGCCGTCAACTATTTTAACATCTGATATCTTATTGATAAGCTTGTAAAACATTCTTGCAAAAAATGATCTTATAGGAGGCTCACCTTTTCTGTCAACTCTTCTTGTAGCTACTCTTTCATAATCGCCGTTTCTGATAATGTTATACATTTCCGGTATCAGGGAAGGGGGATCCTGAAGATCGGCATCTATCACTACGATATAATCTCCGCCTGCGTGTTCCAGCCCTGCGAGCATAGCCGCCTCTTTACCAAAATTTCTTGAAAAATCAATATATTTCACCATACTGTCGGATCGGGCAAGTTCTTTGATTATTTCCATTGTTTTGTCCCGTGAGCCGTCATTTACAAAAATAAGCTCAAGCTCAGTGCCTTCGGGCAGCTTTTCGGGGAGCATAAGTATTTCATTATAAAAGGCTCTTACATTGCTTTCCTCATTGTAACACGGAACTATAATTGAAATTTTCATTTTGTTCTCCTTGACAGCAGTTTTTCCGGGTGGTCATCACAGTCTTTCCTGCATATTTTTATAGCCGGATAGTTATAAACTTTTTCTTATTCCGGTCTGACCTCCTGACAAATCATCTATATTATACAACAATACACAAAAAAATGCAACACCCTGCCTATCATTCAGTAAGTAATGCATATATGCATATAATACTTTATGTTTCAGATCAGTTATTCTTGCAGGCATTACTTCGATCCTACATAATGTGACAAGCTTTATTATACACCATCAATAGTATCATTGAAACATACAGCTACAGTATTACAAAACCATTTTTCAATAATCCTGAGAGAATACCAAAGGTCATGTTGTACTTGATATTAGGAAATGAGTGTGGTATAATGGGAAAGCATGAAAAAGAAAAGGAAGGGACAGCTATGCCTATAAAAATAAAAAGTGAATTGCCCGCATTCAAAACGCTTGAAGCGGAAAACATTTTCGTAATGACGGACGAAAGAGCTTTATCTCAGGATATAAGACCTTTGAAGATACTTATTCTCAATCTTATGCCGAATAAGATCGAGACGGAAACCCAGCTCCTGCGTCTGCTCGGAAATTCTCCGCTGCAGGTCGATATTGAGCTTCTGCAAATGGCAACACACGTTTCCAAAAACAAAAATACCCCCGCAGACCATCTTACCACCTTCTACAAGACCTTTGATGAAGTCAGAAACGATCATTATGACGGTATGATAATAACCGGCGCACCCGTTGAACAAATGGACTTTGAGCAGGTCGATTACTGGGAAGAGCTTTGCAGTATAATGGAATGGTCAAAAAGAAATGTCTACAGCACATTCCATATCTGCTGGGGCGCACAGGCCGGTCTTTATTACCACTACGGAGTTCCGAAATATGATCTTGATGAAAAACTGTCGGGCGTTTATGTTCACAGGGTAATGAATACCTTCCATCCGCTTATGAGAGGATTTGATGACAAGATACTTCTCCCCCACTCACGCTACACCGGCAATCACCGTTCGGACATCCGTGAACATGAGGAGCTTGAGATACTTGCTTCCTCAAACATTGCAGGCGTTGCCATAGTTGCAAACAAAAACGGCAGACAATTCTTTATTACAGGTCATGCGGAATATGACAGAAATACTCTTGCAAATGAATATTTCCGTGACAGAAACAAAGGTATTGAGCCTGCTTTACCGTACAATTATTTTCCCGGAAACGATCCCCGTGCCCTGCCCAATCTCACATGGAGGAGCTATGCCACTATACTTTATTCCAACTGGCTGAATTATTACGTTTATCAGCAGACTCCATACAACATTTCCGATATCAAGGGTTTTGATGAATAAGAAACAAGATAGCAAAAAGCAGAGACTGCCGCATTATGAATGTGACAGTCTCTTTTTTTACTTGAGTATGAGAAAACTATAGTAAAAAAGTTTCGCCAGCCTT
>DEHG01000062.1:0-126 GCA_002351795.1 Ruminococcaceae bacterium UBA2806
TATCTTGATAAGCTCGACAAGGAGCTTGAAAGCAGAGGACTTCGATTCAAGGCTTGGCTTATATAGACGGTGTTCAATGAATGTCGTTAATTATTTGCTTTCACCGAAACTTTTGGAAAAGGCAAA
>DEHG01000062.1:279-2769 GCA_002351795.1 Ruminococcaceae bacterium UBA2806
GGTTGAGGGACAAAGTGTCCCTCAGTCTACCCTTATGCCTTGGAATGACTGGATGGCAGCGAGAACCGTTTGAACCCGCTCCATAGTCAAAATAAAAATGTATACGAAAAATAAAAAGGTTACTTAGTCATTGGAGAGAAACTTCCTCCAGCGTCTGAGGACTCCCTTCAGAGGTTCATCGAGATAGGAATATGCCTTGTCCTTGATCCAGTCAGGAATGCCGTATGCTGCCTCCGCAATGCTTCCTGTAATTGCCGCGAGGGTGTCGCTGTCGCCGCCAAGAGAGAT
Source organism: Ruminococcaceae bacterium UBA2806 (assembly GCA_002351795.1). Classification (GTDB taxonomy): domain Bacteria; phylum Bacillota; class Clostridia; order Oscillospirales; family Acutalibacteraceae; genus UBA1213. The sequence continues at coordinate 568 of DEHG01000062.1, forward strand.
AGCGTTTCGGATTGCGTCCTCAAAGTCTGTGCTTTCCAAGAAGGCGATAATCGCTTGCGGCACAGTATCTTGGCAGGTCTCGTTAAAACGATATGTAGGACGGATTTGATCCAGTGTTCTGGAAAGGTCGTAGCCATATTCGTTTTCGATGTGTTCCTTGATGCGCCTTTTGCACTCGGCCGGATTGTCATTGATGGGCTGCTCATAGTCACCGTAATAGCCGCCGAAGTAATAGCGACACATGAAGATTGCATCAGCGGTCGCCATTGCTCCTTTGATGCCTTCCGGGTGATTATGTGTGACCTCTGCGGAAAGCTGTGCACCGGCTCTGCCGTTTGACGGCCACATTCCCGTTCTTGCACAGAAGCCGCAGTCCATTACCCACGCACAAGGCGAGACACGCATAGCCGAGCCGTTGCCGTAGCTGTTATAAGGCTCACGATTATCAGAGTTAATCCACGCTCCGAATCTGCCGCCGTATCCCGCATCAGGATACATCCGACCATATTTCTTCATGGCGTCGATGAAGTCATCGCGCTTACCGCCGTTCATAATCGCCTCTGCAACGGCGCAGGTCATGACGGTATCATCTGTGAAAAAACAGTCATCACGAAATAAGGGGAAATCCTTCGTTTTTATATTGTGCCATTCGTAGACTGAGTCTACGATGTCACCAACTATTGCTCCAAGCATAAAATCCTCCTTTTCAATCAACGATGTTCTGAAGTAAAGAATTTAATGTATCCACGTATTTCCTTCTGGCATATTTGAAATCAATCTTTTCTTGTTCTGCCTGCTTTGGTTCTGCTACACGGTTTGTCTTAGCATACCTCTTATAAATCTCTCGGAGTTCATGTGCATTTTTATCTTTACATTGAGTTGCTCTTTCACTTGTTGAGTGACAATTCAGCAGAAAAAACTCAATTCTTGCCTCATTAACACTAAGACTATTTGCACCTCCGGCATAATTATGGTCAGATGCCTGAAGACCATCGTTTTCCCAACCACATATTGGGCATATGTCAAAGGAATCTTCACTCTCAAAATCGTGCTGCTCACAAACTGGACATTTCATATCTTCCCTCCAGCGCATTATCTTGTAAATATTTTTTGCGCCAGCAGCTCTTCATCAGCTGTCGGCGTGCAAACACGGATTTCAACGTCTGAATCATCGGAAAGCCTGAAAACATAAGAACCTTCAAGTGACGCTCCGTTTTTTACTTCACGGATGAGTTCCGCTGAATCGCCTGTTTCGGAGTCCTCGTTAACATTGGTAATATTATCAAGCTGTGTGTCGTTCTGAAATGCACGGACAGCAAAGCATTCATACATATACAAGCCATCCGATTGATTGTTTGTAAACTTGAAGTGGACACGCACAACTGGGGTTCCGTCTTCCAAATCGTAGAAATCTGCCGTTAAAATGTCTGCCTGTGTGATTATTACCTTGAATCTTGATTAATAAACTTCTTATACCATGCAAGAAAAAACGCTTAAAAGATGAATATTGAAAGCCAATATGTGAAACTTGAAGTCCCGGTTAAACATCGCTCAGAACGCTCTGTAATCGTTTTATTATCTGAAAAGGAAATTGCGCTTACGAGACGGATACAGGCTTCTTACGGCGTATTTTGATTTGATTGCACATTCCATCTTGAACTGTGCTAATGGATAGTTTATAATAAATACAGAAGCTCTCAGGAGGTGTGGAAAATGGGCATCTTTGTCAATCCAGGAAATGCAAGCTTTACAGAGGCTTTAAATTCAAAAATATATGTGGATAAATCAGGTCTTATATCTGTGGTTAATAAAAGAATAAAAACAAAGCAGAAGTATATCTGTGTCAGCCGTCCGAGAAGATTCGGTAAGTCACTCAATTTGGGTATGCTTGCGGCTTTCTACAGCAAGGGCTGTGACAGCAGTGAGCTTTTTGACGATCTTGTTATTTCAAAAATGGAAGGTTATACTGAACATCTGAATAAGTATAATGTTATTTATCTGAATATGCAGCGGTTTCTCAGCAGCAGTAATGATATTGACGGTATGCTCCGTCTGCTGAAAAAAAGATTAGTAAAAGATCTGCAAAAAGAGTTTTCCGGATTAATATCCGATCCGGATGATGATATTACATTCAGCTTTGAAGAAATATATGACGAAACCGGAAACCCGTTTGTTTTTTTGATAGATGAATGGGATTGCGTT
>DEHG01000062.1:2995-3182 GCA_002351795.1 Ruminococcaceae bacterium UBA2806
TGAGAGTATGAAAGCATGGTATGACGGATATGAGCTTAACGGAACAGAGCTTTACTGTCCACGGTCTGTTCTTGCGGCGATAGAGAAGAGATCTTTTTCAAATTACTGGACACAGACAGAAACATACGAAGCCCTTGCAAAATATATCTCCATGAATTTTGACAGCTTGCATGAAACGATAGAGAAA
>DEHG01000062.1:3230-3379 GCA_002351795.1 Ruminococcaceae bacterium UBA2806
TTTGCAAACAAGGATGATATTCTTACACTGCTTATTCATTTAGGTTATTTAGGTTACAGATCAGATAAAAAAACAGCATATATTCCGAATAAAGAGATAAATGATGAATATGTTGCAAGTATGAGGGCAAAGGGCTTATGGAAGGAAAC
>DEHG01000062.1:3529-3902 GCA_002351795.1 Ruminococcaceae bacterium UBA2806
CGCTTTATTGTTCTGATTGCCTACTATTACGCAAGAGAGCAGTATAATATCATCCAGGAGCTTCCGGCTGGGGAGGGTTTTGCGGATATAGTATTCATACCAAAGCCGTTTATAGATGCAAATGCTTATCCTCCGATGGTAGTCGAGCTTAAATGGAATAAGACAGCTGATGCGGCTATTGCTCAAATAAAGAATAAGAAGTACCCCGATGCACTTCAGGGCTGCAACAAAATGTTGCTTGTCGGTATCAATTACGATAAGGACAGCAAGGAGCATGAGTGTGTGATTGAGAAGGTTGTTACATGAATACATTGTTGCGGCATCTTTGAGTGTAGTATCATCATACAAATTTGCGACCAAATAAAGAGAACAA
>DEHG01000062.1:3971-4282 GCA_002351795.1 Ruminococcaceae bacterium UBA2806
AAGAGAACAAGCAAACAAATTCAAGGCTTCCGGCGGTAAGTGTCGGGGGTCATGCTTTATTCTGAAATACTAAAAGAAAATAAAATAATAAACGTACCCGCCCAATAATACCGCGGCGAGCGTATGCGGATGATCCATGCTAAAATAAACTCCGAATAGTAATACTCCAATGAAGTGAAAAGGACTCCAATGTACTCCAACGAACTTCAACTGGAGTTGATTGGAGGTAATTGCATGGATAAGATAGCAATGGTCAAGAAGGAAATACAATTGCAGAACTGGTCTGATAAAGAGCTTGCAAGGCAGGAGTC
>DEHG01000034.1:0-3647 GCA_002351795.1 Ruminococcaceae bacterium UBA2806
TTTGGCTCGTTTTTGGCTCGTTTTTTTAAGGAATTTTTTATAGCTCAGATCAATACCGAATGCACCGAGCGGCGCTGTCAGCAGTATTGCTATTACGGATACTGTAAGAACTATCTCTCCGCAAGGAAGCCCCATTGCAAGCGGCAATCCTCCTATAGCCGCCTGTACTGTCGCTTTCGGAGTATAGGCTATCATGCAGAAAAGTCTTTCCTTCATATTCAGCTTTGTCCCAAGAACACAGACAAATACTCCTGCCATCCGTATGATAAGCACAGCAAAAAGCAGTATTATCATATTGACTCCGGCTGACATTGCGCTCTCTATCTTTACAGATGCGCCTACAAGTACAAACAGGAATATTTCCGCCATTATCCACATTTCATTGAATTTTCCCGAAAGCTTTGAAGCTGTTTCGGGGATCTTTCTTTTTATGCCGATACCAAGACACATTACTCCGATAAGTGATGCAAACGGTACATACTGTGAAAATCTTTCTTCTGAAAAAGATAATAAAAATGCTATAGACAACAGTATCAATGTCATGACCGTAGCCTTGCTTTTGCATTTATCAAAAAACAATGACAGCAGAAAACCGCCGCACAAACCGACTGCGACACCCGTTATTATTGAAACAGGTATGTTTACAAACCTCATAACGGATATGCTTTCTCCCTTTGCAAGTCCGGTAAACGTTGTAAAAAGCACTATTACAAATACATCATCGACAGACGCCCCCGCAAGTATCATCTGCGGGATAGATCTGTCTGTACCGTAACCTTCATCTATCAGCTTTATCATTCTCGGAACAACGACTGCGGGCGATACAGCAGCTATTACCGCACCGAGTATCAGTGAATCGATCAGCGACATTCCAAGCAGCAAAGGCGCAAGCAAAGCCATTCCCGCAACCTCAAAGCATGCAGGCAAAAAACACATAAGAACTGCGGGTCTGCCGGCTTTTTTCAGGTCTGACAATTCCAGCTTCAGACCTGCACGAAGCAGTATGATAATAAGCGCAGCCCTTCTAATATCTGCCGATATACTGAGGATGCTGTTATCTATCAGTCCGAGACACGACGGTCCGATAATTATTCCGGCAATTATCATTCCGAAAAGTGATGGAAATCTGATTTTTTTACATAACCATCCGAGGATCATTCCGGATAATAATATACAAGCTATACTTAGCAGCATTTATATTTTCCTCCGCTAAAACAGCATTTTAACGCTGTTTATCATCAATTGTCTATTTTGAAAGCAGCTGGAATACAGTTGAGAAAACCTTGTCTCCGTCAAAATCTCCATTGCAGTTGGAATAAGGTCTGAGTATAAAGCTGTACTGCCACATATCAAAATCAAATGCAAATGATGTTGCATAAGGCGCAGCATACCAGAAAAGATATTTTTTTATCTGTGCCATATCTAAATATGTCTTCCCGAAATATGTATTTGTGTATACCCCCGCAACATAACCGTATTTTTCTATTTCTTCACAGAATGTCACAGTGATATCTGTTACCGTCTTCTTATCAACAGTATATCCAAGCTGTTTTGCATATCTTACGCTGTCATCTTCATAGTCAAAATATACGCCGTACTTTATATCATTCCTGTATGGCGCTATTATCTGATTGCATACTGCGGCTTCCTTTCTTGCATTTTCAGCATTTACAGCATAGCTAAAATGATATATTCCTATTCCGAGCCCCGCTTCCTTTGCGCCCTTTATATGAGTTTCAAACCGTGTATCCTTCTGAGATATCTCTTTTCCGTAACCTGATCTGATTATAACGAATGTATAACCCTGAGCTTTTAACGCCTTATAGTCAACATTACTATTGAAGCATGAAATATCAACGCCCTTTTCTATTGCTGATTCTGTCCTGTATGTATCATAATCTCCGATAGAATAAACATAATCCGTAACACTTCGACCATTCGGAAGCTTTGCGGTAATATATGAGCGTCCCATACCTATACCCTTTATTGTGCATATACCGTTTTCATATGCAACTGTGGCTGCATTGGTATTTGATGAAGTACAGGTAACGTATTTCAGGGCGGCAGGATCAGATGCCTTTATAGGAAGCTGTACTGTCTCTCCTGTATGTACGGTAGGCGGTGTGCAGCCGAAGCTTATAGTAACATTGCTGCCGACAGCAGGTTCTTCGCTCTGCTTTACGACCTTGATATACATATTATACATTCTGCCTGAATTTGAGATAATCACAATTTCATTTGAAGCTATCTTTTTTCCCGTAAGATATAAATAGCTGCCTTCCGCCCTGTAGGAAACAGATGAATTCTTTATAAATACATTTCTGACTCCGCCGGGTATATTATAGCTGCGGGTAGTATTGACAGTGATCTCGTTTGTAAATCCGCAATAGCTGTTATAAAACCCGTCGGTATATGTATTGCCGTAAACAGTTAATACGAATACTTCGGAAGCCGTTTTCGCACGATCGCCCGAAATAACCGATACCTTAATATAGTATTTTCCGGGAATACCGGGATTGAACTTGAATGCTCCGTCTTTTGTATACCCTGTCATAGCACAGTAGCTGTTCCCCTCTGTCTTTACGGAATAGCGGTATTCATAATCCCTGTTGTCCTGCGCAGAAAAGGTGATACAAGTATTACTGTTCATTTTTATGCTTCTGAACATTGTGTCAACTGAAAGCACATCAGAAAATACTTTTTTATTGATGCTGTAATTAACATAATCGCCTTTATTTGTAACATTGAAGCCGCTGTTTTCATCAGTCACAATGACATTTACATCATACCCCTTGCCATTGGAATCAGTAGCGGTAAAAATTGCCCTGCCGCCTTTCTTTGCGGTAAAATTCAGAAGATTACTGCTAAGCTTCCGTATATCGGCAATATCCGAGGATAATCTGTAATCCCTGAATACACCGGTCCTTAGAAAAATAACCTTTTGCTCTCCGACTGTCATCTGTAGCATATCTGCACAGCTGATGTTGCTCAGTGTTGTGCTGTCGGCAGCTTTGGCAGTGAGTACAGGTGATGAGATAATTCCACATACAAATACCATTATCACCGCTAAAGCAACAACAACTGATCTGACTAATAGACCTTTCGTTCCTTTCATTAGTTTGACCTGCATTATCCTTTCTCCTTTCAAAATAATAAACTAAAGAAAAGTATACACAATATATACAATTTTGTCAACTTTGCAATAAAGCGCATAGAATTATAATAAGAGGTGATTCTTATGGGATAACTGATCTCTATGTTTCTTCGGTCACCTATGCCATGAGAGGGCAAAAACTGCTTTCCTCAAAAGGGATAAAATCAAAGATCAAAAGAAACATCAATAAGACTAATACTTCGGGCTGCGGCTATGTTCTTTCCGTCAGCAGCAATGACGCCGGCAAAGCCGCAGAGATCCTGAAGAGAAACAATATCAAGCTAAAGCTCTGAGCAGCATTATATCTTATCAGAGTCAGTGGATAGTGGATAGTAGTCAGTGGATAGTGGATAGTAGTCAGTGGATAGTAGTCAGTATGCAATATCCTAATCTCTAACCACTAATCACTAACAACTAATCACTAACAACTAATCACTAATCACTAACAACTAAGCACTAACAACTAAGCACTAACAACTAACAACTAATCACT
>DEHG01000034.1:3740-6389 GCA_002351795.1 Ruminococcaceae bacterium UBA2806
TAATCACTAGCCACTAATCACTATCCACTAATCAACTCAGGAGTGAGAAAAATGATATATCTGGATAATTCCGCTACAACTAATCCTAAACCACGCCCTGTCATTCAGGCTTGTGAAAAAGCACTTCGTATGTCCGCAAATCCAGGAAGAAGCGGTCATGAACTTTCAGAAGAGGCTGCCCGCATTGTTTATGATACAAGGTGCAGGGCTGCGTCTTTTTTCGGAGTAAATGATGAAACAAGGGTGATCTTTACACCGAGCTGTACTTTTTCCCTCAATACGGCGATCAAAAGCGTCTTGGGAAACGGAGGTCATGCGGTCATTTCCGAGCTGGAACACAATGCAGTGATAAGACCGCTTGAAAAGCTTAAATCAAAGGGTGTGACCTTCACAAAAGCAAAGGTCTCCATGACAGATGACGATGAAACTGTGGATAATTTCCGCAAATGCATAAATCAGAATACAAAAGCTATTATATGCACACACGCTTCAAATGTTTTCGGTATCCGTCTGCCCGTGGAAAGGCTGTCTGCGCTTGCACATTCATATTCCCTGCCGTTTATTCTTGACGCAGCACAAAGCGCAGGCGTTATTCCTATCAGAATGAATAACGGTAATACGGATATGATACCCGAATCGGATAATTATGACATTATATGCGCTGCGCCTCATAAGGGACTTTATGCGCCAATGGGAACGGGACTTATGATACTGGGAAACAACACAAATCCCGATACCCTCATAGAAGGCGGCACGGGGAGCAACTCCTTATCCCCTCAGCAGCCGGATGAGCTTCCGGATAAATTTGAAAGCGGTACCCTCAATTATCCGGGAATTGCCGGAATGAATGAAGGTATCCGCTTCGTTGAAAACAAAAGTATTGGCAGGATATCACGGCATGAATTTGAATTGATAAAAAAGCTTTATCACAGTCTTGAAAGAAATAAAAATGTACTCCTGTATACTCCCTGTCCCGAGCCGGAGCATTTTGTACCCGTTCTCTCATTCAATATAAGCGGTCTGCACAGCGAGGAAACAGCCGAACATCTGAAAAAGAACGGCATCGCAGTCAGAGCAGGTCTGCATTGTGCGCCAAGCGCCCATGAAGCGTTCGGGACAACAGAAACAGGAACCGTAAGAATATCCCCTTCCGCTTTTACAACAGACGCTGATATATTCCGTCTGATAAAAGCTGTAAACTCTGTCAGGGTAAGCTGACAATAAAACGCACCCATTTTCCGTATTCGCTTTCACATCTTATTGTTCCATGGTGCTTTGCAATGATCTCGCTTGCAATAGCAAGACCAAGACCATATCCGCCGCTGGAACTGTTCCTTGCCTCGTCCTCACGGTAAAAACGTTCAAATACTTTATTCAGCTTTTCCTTTTTGATGCCAATGCCCGTATTATAAACGCTCAGAATTTTCTTATTTCCGTGCAGTTTTAACTCTACCTTTATTTCGCCCTTTTCTTCCGAATACTTTATTGCATTGTCGATAAGGATAGTAAGAACGTGCTTGATGGCGCTTTCATCACCCTCGCAGGTTATATTTTCCTGTGCGTCCACCTCGAATTTCTTGCCTTCTTCAAACATCCTGCTCTCAAAGGGCAGAGATGTCTGGAGAACAACATCGGAAAGATTGAACTTTGCCATAACAAGCTTTTTACCCGATCTGTCGTCCAGTCTTGCAAGGTAAAGCAGCTCATTTACAAGCTCGCTCATTCTTACGCTTTCACTTCTTATGTAGCCAAGCCACTTGTTTTCACCTATCTCCGCTTCAAGTACATCTGTATTGGCGCTTATCACGGCAAGCGGCGTTTTCAGCTCATGACTTGCATCGGAAATAAATCGCTTCTGCTTATCAAAAGTCTCCCTTACAGGCTTTATAAGCCAGAATGAAAGCACTACAGACAGCATGAAGAATAAAAAGACAAATGCTAAACCTATTATCAGAGTTGTAATTGCAAGAGTTTTATTCTGTTCTATCTCGGATGAAGCGCTTGTGAAAACGATAATTGCGCCATACAGCGGCTTTTCCATTACAAGATATGCAATGTCATCAATATATCCGAATTCCTTATTATATGAGAGGACCTGATCCTTCATATATACAAACTGCTGGGCGCTTATGCTTTCAAATTTGATATTTCCGCCGACATTTATCATATTTCCGCCGTGATCCACCTGTATCCACAGATAGCCTGCCTCAGTCTTTTTCCCGATTATATCCCTGTTGATATCCTCGATGATAAGACCGTCCTGCTCGGCAATTTTTTCAAGATTATCATGCAGGCGCATCGTGCTCTGACTCTGCGACATTACATTGATAGAAAACAACAGCACAAATACGGATATTGTCAGCAGCACCGTGATTATCAGCACAATTTTTTGCTGCAAACGCTTTATCATTTTGTGCCACCCTCAAGACAGTAACCGATACCACGTCTTGTTTTTATCGAAACCTTTGAATGGAGCATGGAAAGCTTCTTTCTTAAAAACGAAATATATACTTCAACGTTATTATAATCGCTTTCGTCGCCTGTTCCCCATATCTTGGTTACAAAATCCTCTTTTGTTATGATGCTTGAACCGTTTGAAACAAACATCTCCATCATCTGGAATTCCTTTCTTCCGAGTATGACGGAATT
>DEHG01000034.1:6500-17788 GCA_002351795.1 Ruminococcaceae bacterium UBA2806
ACACGGGCAAGAAGCTCGCCTGTTACAAAGGGCTTTGTAAGGTAGTCGTCAGCGCCGCAGTCAAGTCCCTTGATCTTATCCTCGACCTCTGATTTTGCCGTAAGCAGCAAAACAGGAGTTTCTATGTTTTTTACTCTCAGAAATGTCAGTACGTCAAGCCCGTTCATCTTTGGCATCATTATATCCATTATGATACAGTCAAAATCTCCGCTGAGTGCTTTTTCAAGACCGCTTTTGCCGTCATTTGCCATATCTACAAAATATCCTTCCTTACGCAGTATCGCACAGATAGCCTCCGCAAGTCCTATTTCATCCTCGACGACCAGAATTTTCAATTCTATTCCTCCCAATCATAATATTTCTGTCAGACCTTTTCAGAAGCTTTACATCCATCTTCTGCGGAAAAGCTTTGAAGGTCTGTGACCTGCGTCAGACGTTATCTTATCTGTCGGATCGGCAAGATATGCATATTTTCTTCTGAACGGCGCTTTTATAAGCTTCTTTCCGAGAATAATTTCATATACCTGCTGAAGCTCCGTCAATGTGAAATATTCAGGCACAAGATTCAATGCAATATCCGTATATTCTACCTTTCCTCTTAGTCTTAAAAGAGCGCTTGTTATTATCATAGCATGGTCAAAGGCAAGATTTCCTCTGTCAACAATAGTAAAACGGTTTTCGCTGCCTTTATTTGAGCGTCTGCTTGTACGGCGCACCTTTGCACTTATTCTTTCACTGCCTCCGACAAGCGTAAGGCTGAAATCTGTTACCCTCTCAAAAACACCGTTGATACTGCTTGTGGATTTTTCCTCCTGCTCAAACTCTATAGAAAACCATTCCGCACGGTCAGCGTCATCTCCCGCCTTTACATCAAGCTTGCTGCTGTCAACAAGAGCGATATAGCTGCAGCTCATTACCCATGTTCTCGGGTCACGTCCGGGGTCGCTGAATGTATAAAGCTGCTCCAGATAGATATCTTTAATACCCGTTTCCTCCTCAAGCTCCCTTGCGGCAGCCTGCTCGGTCGTTTCGTCAGGCTCCACAAATCCGCCCGGTAATGCCCATGAACCCAGATATGGATGACCGCCTCTTTTTATCAGCAGAATTTTAAGCTCCTTTTCGGGCAGCTTTCTGTAGTTTTCGTTTTCCTCCGCCATAGCAGTGAAAATAACCATATCTACTGCTACGCTCGGTTTTTCATAATCGCCCGGACGATATGCACAAAGGTATTCTTCCTCTGTCAATCCGTTTTTATCTCTCAATTCTGTCATAATTTATCACCTGTCAAATATTTTTATAAGCCGGAATATTCCGCCGGTAAGCCCGGACATGATCTGTATTGTTAATATCCCGTAATTCCCGCAATTGATTCATCGTTTATTATCCAGTCGTTTACATCGACCTCAGTGTATTTTTCCTTGGTATTGCGGATATAAACCTTTACAATGCCGGCATTGATTATCATACGCTTGCAAAGTGAACAGGCTGAGGCGTTTTCAACATACTCCCCTGTCTTTGCATCCTTTCCGCAAAGATACAGCGCAGAGCCTATCATATCCTCACGTCTTGCATGAATGATCGCATTCTGTTCAGCATGAACGCTGCGGCAAAGCTCATAACGCTCCCCTCTCGGCACTTTAAGCGTTTCACGGACACAGACATTCATATCTATGCAGTTTTTCCTGCCTCTCGGTGCGCCGACATAGCCTGTAGATATTATCTGATCGTTTTTTACAATAATGGCGCCGTAATTTCTTCTCAGGCACGTTCCCCTTTCAAGCACCGTTTCGGCAATGTCAAGGTAATAGTTTATTTTATCTGTACGCATTGTTATCCCTCCTGAGCAACTGCAAATTGACTGTTATACAGGTTACTGTAAAATCCGCCTGCCTTCATAAGCGAATTGTGATCGCCCTGTTCTATAATATTTCCGTCCTTCATTACAAGTATGACGTCGGCTTCCTTTATCGTTGAAAGTCTGTGCGCTACGATAAAGCTTGTTCTCCCCTTCATCATTTCTGCAAAAGCCTTTTGTACCCTCAGCTCAGTCCTTGTATCTATCGAGCTTGTCGCTTCGTCAAGAATAAGCATAGGCGGGTCGCAAAGCATTACCCTTGCTATACATATAAGCTGCCTTTGTCCCTGTGAAAGGTTAGTGCCGTCTTCTGTGACTATCGTGTCGTAACCGTCGGGAAGACGCTGTATAAAATTATGAATGTGCGCTTTTTTCGCTGCGGCAATTACATCTTCAATATCTGCGTCTGGTCTGCCGTATGCTATATTATCACGGATGCTTGCATTATACAGCCAGCTTTCCTGAAGCACCATTCCGTAATTGCTGCGAAGATCATGCCTTGACATCTGATAAATGCTTTTCCCGTCTATCTTTATTGATCCGCTGTTGATATCATAGAATCTCATAAGCAGATTTATAAGAGTCGTCTTTCCGCAGCCTGTAGGTCCGACTATCGCTATACGCTGTCCGGAGCCTACATGAAGGTTGAAATCTGTAATGAGCTTCTTTGTGGGAACATATGAAAAGTTTACATGGTCAATATCTATATTTCCGCTTAAATTCCTGTTTTCCTCGCTGTTTTCGGGGTCTTCACTCATATTCTCACTGTCAAGAAATTCAAATATGCGTCTTGCGCCCGCCATTGCTGCCTGTATCTGAGGAATTACTCCCGTAACCTCATTAAAAGGCTTTGTATACTGGTTTGCATAGGTAATGAATGTAGCTATGCTTCCTACCGTCATTGTACCGCCTATAACGCTTAGTGAACCAAGTATCGTTACAGCTGAGGTAACAAGGGTGTTGACAAATCTTGTACTCGGATTTGCAAGTGATGAATACCATTGAGATTTCTGACCGCAGATTCGGAGTCTTTCATTGATCTCCTCAAATGATCTCATTGATCTTTCCTCGTAGCCGAAGGATTTTACAAGCTTCTGCTGACCGATATATTCATCAATATAGGAGCTGATCTCGCCCTGCACCTCTGACTGCTTCATAAACTGCTTTCGTGATATCTTTGTAATAAATGCAGCAACAAACATTGAAAGCGGGGTGATGATAACAACAGCTATTGCAATCGTAACGCTTATATACATCATAAATACAAGCGTACAGATTATCATAACAATGCCTGAAAAAAGCTGTGTTATCCCCTGCATAAGTCCGTCCCCGACACTGTCCGCATCGTTTATCATACGGCTGATAAGATCTCCGTGAGGAGTTCTGTCAATAACGGAAAGCGGGACGGTACTCCATTTTTTATATATAAGTCTGCGGATATCACGGACTGTGAAATACACAACAGTATTTGTACACATATTCATCAGCCACTGAAAAACGCCTGAACAGACAGCTGAAACGCCTACTCCGAGCAGCAGAAGTCCGACTGATACAAAATCTACCTTTCCGACTCCGACTGCATAGTCGATCGCATAACCTACAAGTATCGGCGCAACAAGATTCAGACCGACATATATTATCGCAAAGATGAGCGCAGCTATTATCTGCCCGATATACGGACGGCAGAATTCAAGAAGTCTTGTAAGGGTTTTTTCTTCCCTGTTTTTTCGTCTATGTTTACTCAAAATAATGATCTCCTTTTCAGTCTGAAAGCTATACTCCCTGTGATCTGCATATCTCACGATAAAGCTCACAGGTTTCTAAAAGCTCCTCATGCGTTCCCTTTCCGACTAAGGCTGTGTTTTCAAGTACAAGTATCACATCCGAATTCCTGACGGCTGATACACGCTGGGAAATAATGAATACTGTCATATCCTTCATTGCAGCCAGCTCTCTTCTTAGCGCTGCATCTGTCGCCATATCAAGTGCGCTTGCGCTGTCGTCAAGTATCAGTATATCGGGCTGCTTTACAAGCGCTCTTGCTATTGTAAGACGCTGACGCTGACCGCCTGAAAAATTGCCTCCGCCTGCCGCAACTTCACTTTCTATACCATCGGCAAGCTTTGAAACGAATTCATATGACTGTGAGATCTTCAAAGCGTTTTCTATTTTTTCATCATCCGCATCGGGATCTCCCCATGCAAGATTTGACCTTATTGTTCCGCTTTGCAAAACTGCCTTCTGGGGAACGATACCCATTCTCTCTCTGAGCTGTCTGAAACTGTATTCCTTTACATTGACGCCGTTTACAAGAACTTCTCCCTTTCGGGTATCGTAAAATCTCGGTATCAGATTTATAAGGGTCGTTTTGCCCGAACCTGTACCGCCGATAATGCCTATCGTCTTTCCTTTTTCCGCTGTAAATGAAATATCGCTTAGCGCATCTCCGCCTTCTCCGTAGCCGAATGATACACCCCTGAATTCAACAGCAGGCGCACCGGGGACCGTTTCGATAATATCGGTAGTTTTTTGTGTTACAGAAGGCTTTGTATCAAAGACCTCATTTACTCTTGAGGCGCTTGCAAAGGCTTTTGTGAAAATTACAACCAAATTTGATACAACTATCATAGCAAGCAATATCTGCGTCATATAATTGACAAGAGCAATTATCTCACCTGTCTGCAGACTGCCTATATTTACATTTACTGCGCCGAACCATACTATTGCAATTATTGCCGCCTGAGAAATAATGTATGTCACAGGGCTTAATAAAGCTGATATCCTGCCGACTCTGACAGATGTTTCTGCAAGCTCGCTGTTTGACCTTTCAAATATCTCTTCATCGGATCCCTGCTTATTAAAGGCTCGTATAACACGGTTTCCCGAAAGATTTTCTCTTGAAAGAAGGGATACCTTATCAAGCTTTTTCTGCATATCCTTAAAGTACGGTACACTGCGGTTCATGACAATATACAGCACCAGGGCAATAAGCGGAGACGCTATGAAAAATATAAGTGACATTTTAAAATCAATAGTACACGCCATAACAAGCGCACCGATAACAAGGAACGGCGCACGGATAACAAGTCTTATCAGCATTGCAACGGCAAGCTGAAGCTGGTTTATATCGCTTGTCATGCGTGTTATAAGCGAGGGCGTTCCTATCTTATCAAGCTCTGCATGAGATAATGTATTGATATGGCTGAACATTGCATTTCTTAGCTTTGTTCCGAAGCCCTGCGATGTTATTGAGGCTGACTTCTGACAGACAAGGGCAAAAGCCAGCCCCAGCGCTCCCATAAGAACCATCAGTGTGCCATGGCTCATGACATAGGAGGCATCTTCTTTGAGTACGCCATTGTCGATTATATCAGCGGTTACAAGAGGAATGAAAAGCTCCAGCACTGCTTCGGTCAGCTTACACAGCGGACCTATAATAAGATATACAATATAATCCTTTAAAAATCTTCTCAGACGGAACATCCGATCATCCTTCCTTAATTGATCCTCATTATATGTTATTACTGCTCTGATATTATATATCTGCCCATAATTATTTTACACCATTTCATGATAATTCGTCAACACAAATAGGGTATTTTATGAAAAAGAGAATTTTTATACAAAACATTATGATACTTTCAGCGTCCTCACTTGTCATCAGAGGAATAGGAATGGCTTTTTCGGTAAAGCTTGCCGCAGTAATGGGAGCAGAAATGCTCGGGCGGTACAGGCTTACCATAAGCATTTATGTTTTCTTCCTGCTGCTTTGCACATCGGGGATCTCAGTCACTGTAACAAGGCTGACAGGTGATCTGCTTGCAAAAAATGAATACGGAAAGGCTTCATTCGTCCGTGACAAGGCTCTGGGCTTTTCATTTATAACCGGAATTATACTCGGAGCTATCATGTTCCTCACATCTTTTTTCCTGCCCCGCCATATTTTCGGAGATGGTGCGGCGGGTGCTGTCAGACTGCTTGGAATATCACTTCCCTTCGGCGGTTTTTCAGCTGCGTTAAGGGGATATTTTACAGCTAAAAGAAAGATACTGCGTAATGCCGGCGAACAGCTTCTTGAACAGCTGAGCGAGATAACAGTATTTTTTATTGCAGCAGATCATTTATCTGCCTTGGGCGTTTCCCCGCTTTTATGCGCCGCCCTTGCAACAACCATAGCTGAAATAATATCGTTTTTTTACTGCATTTTTCTCTGGCTGAATGATAGAAAGCATAATGCCGCGCCTGAACAGTTCAGCGGGATCTACAAATTATCATCACCCGTTTTTATCCCCTGTACTGCAAGCGCCGGACTCAGAAGTGCGCTTTCCGCAATAGAAAACAGTCTTATACCAGTAGGGCTTATAACTTTTGGCTCCGGACGTGAAAATGCACTTTCCGAATACGGGATAATAAGCGGCATGGCTCTTCCCTGCGTATTGTTTCCATCGGTTTTTATACTGCCGTTTTCACAGCTTATCGTAACGGAATTATCAAGGGAAAGGACGCTTTTGCATACAAAAAATATCAGACGTATTTCTGTCAGATCTCTCAGGATCGTAATAATATACTCGCTTTTAATGATGACTCCGTTTATTTTTATTCCCGATAAGATCGCTTCTGCTTTCGGCTATTGTGATAAAGCGGGTTTTTATATGCGTGTGCTTGCGCCGCTTATACCGCTTTCATATCTTGACAGTGCTGTTGACGGTATGCTTAAAGGTCTTGACTGTCAGAAAAGCTATTTTCACATTAATATAATCGAATCAGTCCTTCGGGTAATTATGGCGCTTACCCTCGTCCCTTTCCTCGGAACAGCAGGAGTAATTGCTATTATTCTTTTCGGAGAACTTATAAATGTGACCCTGAGCTTATGGAAATTACTTGAGGTTATAAAAATATAGGCTCTTACGGCAATTATATTGCTGAATTGGAATAATCAGGCGATTTTTCAATGTATAATAAGCAAAGAGATACTTCTTCCAAAATTTTTTGTATAAAAAAACAAGAAAATTTCGATAAAACAGTTGCAATTTAAAAGATTTTTGTGTAAAATGTATATAGAGGTTTTTATGCTGTCCGTTGTGTACAGCGTAGAATAAGTATCGGGACGTCTTATTCATTATTATACAAAGTGAGGTAACATGATATGTCTAACAGATTGTTTCAGGGAGTTATTCATCAGATGAAGGACGCTATCGACAGAACGATAGGCGTTATTGATGAGACTTCGGTAGTTATCGCCTGCAGTGAGCTTGGCAAGATCGGTGAGGTAAATGAACACATTACTTCCGAAATGCTGACATCTGCCGCTCCGTTTGTACTTAACGGATATACATATAAATCCTTCGGCAGCAAGCCGAGAAGTGAATATGCAGTTTTTGTAGCAGGCAATGACTATGCCGCTCAGAAATATGCTTCTATTCTTTCTATTTCCCTCGGCAGCATCAAGCAGTATTATGACGAAAAATATGACAGGGGCAACTTTATCAAGAATGTTATTCTTGACAATATTCTCCCCGGTGATATCTATCTCAAATCAAGAGAGCTTAAATTCAACTCCGATGTTACAAGAGTGTGTATGCTTATAAAAATAGCCGCTAAGACTGATATTTCTGCTTATGATGTTATTCAGAATCTTTTCCCGGATAAGGCAAAGGATTTCGTTATCAATATCAATGAGACCGATATCGCTTTGGTTAAGGAGATCAAACAGGACATCGACTCCAAGGATCTTGAAAAGCTTGCAAGCTCTATCGTTGACACACTTTCAGGCGAATTCTACACCCATTGCGTCATCGGTATAGGTACTCCTGTAACAGGGATCAAGGATCTTGCACGTTCCTTCAAGGAAGCTCAGGTCGCTCTTGAGGTCGGCAAGGTATTTGATACCGAACGTGCTATTGTCAGCTATGATAAGCTCGGTATCGCAAGACTTATTTATCAGCTCCCCACAACGCTTTGCGATATGTTCCTTAAAGAGGTATTCAAGAGAGGATCTATTGAATCTCTCGATCAGGAAACACTTTTTACCATACAGCGTTTCTTTGAAAATAACCTGAATGTTTCCGAGACATCAAGAAAGCTTTTTGTACACAGAAATACTCTTGTATACAGACTTGAAAAGATCAAAAAGCTTACAGGTCTTGATCTGAGAGAATTTGAAGATGCTATCATTTTCAAGGTTGCTCTTATGGTAAAGAAATACCTTTCCTCAAATCCTATCAAATACTGATGCAAAAAGACGCTCACTCGGTAAGGGTGAGCGTTTTCGTACAAAAAGGTGGCATGAAAAAATGAAAATAGCTGTAAGCCATGAGCATAAAAGCGACAGAGTATCTCCGCTTTTTGAAGAAACAAAGCATTTCAAGCTTTATGATATCGAGGACAATAAAGTCATTTGCTCTGAAGTCATCGGAACAATGGGCTGCCGTGAAAAAGAGGAGCTTGTTCATCTGCTTCTGATGTTTGAAACTGACGCTCTTATTTGCGGAGAACTTACTGATGAATCAAAGTTGATCCTTTCCGATGAGGCAATATCCGTTTTCAGCGGATGCCTTGGAAAATCCGATGACGTTGTTGAGCTTATGCTCTCCGGCGTTCTTATTCCAGTTTAGAAATGAATATGTAAAAAACCGGTGCGACCCGTTTAAGAGTCGTACCGGTCTTTTTTACTTTTTCAAGAAAAATTCCTGAAATTACTTACCATCAGTCGTTACTGTATACAGCACTGCTGAATCTTCCTTTTTTATCACTGTTTCCGCCGAAGCCTCCGAGTGCATCAAAACGATTGTTGATCTTTACATGAACCATGCTCTCCCAGTATTCTTCATCACAGAGATCGCAGATAAAGTTCTGGTTAGTATCAGCCTTCTCAACAGTGTAGGAACCTTCACGAATTGTGAATGAATGCTCTTCTCTGTACTTGTCAATATACTCGACATGAATATCTGTCGGGAATACAACTTCCATACTATTAGCATTATTCGGTGTTGAGAAATAGATATGCTTATCATAGTTGTTTGATACATCAACTGTACCTGATGAAGCAAATCTGATTTCTTTTGCTGTAATCTTAACCGTATTATTGACCTTCAGATCGGAATTGCCCTCCCAACGGAAGTAGAACTTTTCTTTGGTCATGTATGACCAGGTTCTGTTAGCCGCAAATGAACGGTTATTAACAGTCATATTAACTGTCTTTGTAGTATTATGACTGCCGGCAGTAATATCAAGATTATCAACACTTTTTGTTACCCATCCGTTAAGCTCAGTTGCATCAACAACACCTTCCCCTTCAGCATACTTCCAATAGCTTTCAGGATCTTCAAAGTATGTCTTTGCTTTTTCTGAATAGAGATTGATTCTCGGTACAAATATACCTGAACCCTTGTCTACTATTTCTATCGGGTTGCCGGTTGTATTGAACTGCTTCTGTGTAAATGAGTATGCACCTGCTCTGATCTTATAGCTTGTGCCGTTAGTTAGCTTAACTGTTACATCATTCTTGAAGTAAAGAGTGATCGGACGATAAGCTTTTGCCTTAACTTCATCTGCACTTTTAGCGTCTGTGATAACATCAGTGGAACTCTTACGTTCCTGAACCATATCAAAGAAAGCCTTGTCATCAGCGTTAACCTGATTATATTCGGTATTGGATATCTGCCTGTAATCTGCCGCTGAATTCTGTACCCAATATGAGGTAGTTACACCGGCTTTCTTAGCAATATCCATATATACCCATGCGCCGTCAACAACGGAAATATGATCCTTTTCAACACCTTCTTCTGAACCATTTACAATGAACTTAACATTATAAATATCCTTATGACCGATAAATATGATCGGGCAGTGTTCAGTATTGAAGTTTTCGATCTTCTTTTTAACGGGACTGCCGTTCGGATCTGTACAATACTCAAGCTCAAAGGTTGAGCCTGCACCGACAAGATTCTGGGTGTCAAAGAAGATGATCGGGATACGGTCAGATGTTGAAACAGTTACGTTATTGATCTTAGACTGGAGCGCAGCCGCAGCAGCATTGATAGCACCTGCATCCGAAGATGAACTGGTGTAAACATCTTCAGCAGCTTTGAGCTGACGCTCAAGCTCATCAATAGTAGACTGTTCATAAATATCAGGTTTACCGTTATGGAGATACTCAGGATAGTTATGACCGCTGATATATGATCTTGCCTTAGCCATTGTCGCATAAAGATTAGTGTAAGCCACAACATAGCTGTGAACTGTACTGTAATCCATAGCACGACCGGAATTGTTAACATACTGACCGTCAAAGCTGTTTTTAAGGATGTGTTCATACATACCCTCAGCATATTTGTAGGAGCCTTGATCGCCAAGATTCTTGGGGGTACCGTTTTCAGTATATTCCTTAACAATAACAGAACCATAGTAAATAGCATGAGCTGCATAAAGCTCTCTTTCAACTCTTATTGCGGGATCAACGTAGTTATCCCATCCGCCTGTACCGGCTCTGAATGTCGGGTCAAACAGAATAAGATCATTGCCCTGGAGTGAAGTTCTGCAAGTGAATTTATTTCCGGATGCATCCTTAGCTTCAAAAACAAGGAAAGGTGTCTTACTCGGAATAGAAGTCTTGAGCAAACCATTATAGCTTGTAAATGTATATTCCTTATCCTCACCTACACCGGATGCTGTTACTTTAAGGTCATTAGCTGACCAGCCGCCGGGAAGTCTTACATAGATATCCTGATTATCATTGATCTGCATATTTTCAGGATTTGATGTATAGATGTTCATACCGGTAAACTTACCGTTTTTAACATCTGTAGTATTGAGCATCTTTAGCCATACATCACCGTATACGCCGCTGATCTGCTCGGTATACTGGTTATCGGTCTTGTATTTAGGATCAGACCATACACCGATCGCATACGAAGGATTGTATTTAAGAC
Organism: Ruminococcaceae bacterium UBA2806; assembly: GCA_002351795.1. Taxonomy (GTDB): domain Bacteria; phylum Bacillota; class Clostridia; order Oscillospirales; family Acutalibacteraceae; genus UBA1213. Next base: position 17,286 of record DEHG01000034.1, read on the forward strand.
CGCATACCTGGAACATATAAGTATTACTCTTATCAACAGGTATCTTATACTCGTACCAGTCATAAACGAGTGAAGGCTCTGTATCACCTACACGACCCATGGACTCGCCGTTGCCGCCGTTGCCGCCGAAGAGGTTCTTGTCGGTAATACTCGGCTTATATTCATCGCTCCAGTTAGAAGCAAGCTTTGCTGGTTGATTCTGGGTATGAGGACCATATGAATAGTAGTATGAGTTGTTCTTCAGACGGATCTTATTACCGCCGACAAAAGCCATTCTGAGATTTGAAGCTGTCATTTCCGACTTACCAATTACAGGTTCATCATAATCATATATCTGAGGTTTATTTTCAGGGATAGCTCTGTAATAATACTTAGCATATGAATAGTATTCCATGGTTTTGTAAATAAGATTACCCTCATCATCCTTAAGCCAATCACCTTTTTCATCCTGTACGGGATAGGATTTATCACTGTCACTACCTAAACGTTCTATTTTTTCAACT
>DEHG01000034.1:17814-18081 GCA_002351795.1 Ruminococcaceae bacterium UBA2806
TGCCGGGAGCTCTGTAGGCATAACCGTCACGTATCTGTTTTCCGTCACTGGTTCTGCCGCCGCCCCACTGATACGAGACAGTGCCATCAAGCACACCCTCATCTATTTTCTCATAGAGACTTGCAAAACCCTTGCCGCTTATTGCACAGATTGCAGGTCCAGTTACTACAGAAAAATCGGTGTAATGAGACCAATCCTTGTAGTCAGTTCTGTCAAAATAGATATTACCTTTATAGCTGTTAAGGAGTTCCTGACATCCTATCTTCT
>DEHG01000034.1:18209-29230 GCA_002351795.1 Ruminococcaceae bacterium UBA2806
TAAGTGAAAGATCATTATAGTCCCATGCATATACACGAAGTTTATCCATGGGTTTATCCTTGAAATACTGGTTAAAATCTTTACCATCTTTACTGTTGGTGTCGATCCAGATTATTGTTGTACCAAGGTTTATTGTAGGCGTTGAATCAACGCCTACCTGAGCAAAATAGTCAAATGGAGTCTTTGTTGTACTTGAAAGATCAGGCAACGAAAGAATACCGCTGAGCAGTGAATCAGATACAATTCCGTTCAGCTGATAAGAAGAACTGCTGCCGGAACCGGTGTTTCTGCTGTATCTCGGATAAATCTTACCGACTTCTATCGAATCAGCTTTTTCAAATACAGTACCTGCAACATTTGTCTGTCTCTTTGTTGACTCATCATATGTCATAACATACTGACCCGTAATTGCTTCAAACGGATCTGACATTATTGTCTCACTTGTATCAGGATCGTAGCTGATAAGTGTTGCTGTCTGATTCGGATAATCAACAAATCTTACAACGAAATAATTGCCTTCCTGAACTGCATTAATAACTTCTGTTTCTCTGCCTTCAGAGCTTACCTGAACCTTTGTATCGCTCTTTGCTTTAACATAGTATTCAGAAAGCTTGCCGGCATTGCAGTATAAAGTATTGATAACCTGCTCTTTACCGTCAGCAGAGGTGGATTTTGCTTTGCCAAGATGGTCAAATTCAATAACAAAATTACCGTCAGTAACATTTGAACAACTTAAAATATTCTCCGTTGTGTAAGTTTCGGTTACTGAATCGATGATCGGATAAGTACCGGTTGCAGGGTTCAACTCTGTGCTGCGGATATAATGAGTAACAACAATAGTAGGTTTGAAACCGTTAGCTGATGAAACATCGATATCAAAGTAAGAAAGGTTCTGACTATCAATAACATTGGCACTTTCACTGTTAAGAGTCATACCTCTGGCAGTTACACCAACATATTCTTCAAGTGAGAATGATATTGATTCAACCTCATAGTCTACAAAATTGCCGCCTTCCTGATATCCGGGGATAGTACTGCCCCTGTTCATACCCTTTACCCATATTCTGATAATGTTATGGCTTGAAAGATAATCCGTACTTGTTGATGAGGTAAGATTACCGCCGTCAGCGTAACCGGGCTTATGGACTGTAAAGCCGTCAATTGCTTTGCGTAATACTTCTACTGCAGCATCTACATCTTCCTGCTTTGACGTTACAGTATCAAATACTGTCTGAGCAGACTGTGCTGCATTTTTCAAAGTATTATAGGTTTCATCTGTACAGTTTGCTTTTTCTTTTGTCGGATCCAACATAGCTTCTGCCTGTGAAATAAGTTGAACAAGCGTTTCTGTATCAAGATGAACAGCCAGATGTGATTTAACAGCAGAAATGGCATCAGAAAGCTTACCGACCATATCCTGTATCTCATTCTGGCTTGTTGAGTCTTTTGCTATATGTTCAGCATCAGGGATCAGATTTGAAAGTTCATTACGATATCCCTCTTCAAATCTTGAATTGTTTATCAATGACTTTGCTTCCTTGATCTTTTTGTTCAGCTCTGTCTTATCAAGCTTGATAAGTGAATTCAGCGAACCTCTGAGCTGAGAGATAAGATCATAGACCCTTGATGTTGTATATGCATCTTTATCAAGAATATCTCCTGAATCTCTGAGAGCTTTACATCTCTTGTAGATACCAGTATCGCTTATGAAGGCTCTGTATGAAATTCCGTCATAGGACTTATTCTTTCCCTGCTCCTTCTCAACGTTCTCGCCTCTTTCTACAAGCTGTTCAAACTGAGCATAAACTTCAGGACTGCAAGCCTTGGTTCTGAGTGCTGCGATAGCATCGGTTATTTTCTTTTTAGCGTTCTTGTAATCTTCATTTGCCTGAGTAAGACCTTTCTCCTTGATGTAGTTTGCCTTATTGTAAAGAGCAATACCCTCATCAATAGCATTGGAAAGAACATTAAAGGATGCATCTTCATAGTCATCCTTTACATAAGTCTGTCCTTTCTCAACTGCTTCAAGAAGTTCTCTTCTTTCAGCGGAAGATACATCGTTTGCTTTGTAATCGATATAAGGAGCAACTCCTCTATCGATTTCACTTGCTTTAACACGGATAGTAGAATATGAATCATCATCAACGCCAAGAAGCTCATTTGCTCTGCTCTCGGTCAGACGAGAAAGAAGTGCGCCTCTTTCGAGATCAGCAACAACAAAAGCTTCACTTTCTGAGTTCGGGGACACATTTACCGAACCTGTATGGGATTTTCCTTCTTTATCATAATAGGTGATCGTCAGAGAGAAGCTATCTCCTGTAGATATGTTTGCGACCCACCAGCCGCAGCCTTCATACATCATCTTGTTCTGATTTGAACCAATACCGAAGAAGAAGTTCTTCATATCCTCATTACGAGTTTCTCTCCAATGCTGTTCAAGAGAATTAGCGCCATAGAATGTCGATGACATTGCATTACTATAGTTGTCATAAGTATGATCTACCTGTAAAAGGTTAACACCGCTTATACGGATATCATTGATAATCGGAATGGATACCAGATCCGATTTCACTGCCTCTTCAGGAGTATCGCCAATGCCCTTGACCTTGAAATGAACCGTGGTCTTCTGGTTCTTTACATATAGAAGTATTCTGTCGTCAAGTTCCTGTATACCATTCCAGCCGGAACCAGGTGTGTAACGCATACCGGGCTTGAGAAATTCAAAATAGATGTTTCTGTCAGAGTTATTAAGATACCACAAATGGAACATTTCATTTGTCTGTGTATCAAGATCCATCTCTTTGGTAACGGTATTGTTAAGAACCTTACCCTTGGCTGTAATTATGATATTGAAATAGTTGACCTGTTTCTTCGGTGAACCGTTGGAGTACTTTTCACCGCCGCCTACGTCATTAATAATATAGTAGGTAGCATCATACCAGCCATTACCAGTAGGTGTAAAATAGGAGGTGGTACCATTTCTGGGGTCAGAAGAGTTATCCTTGATTACATTCCATACGCTCGCAGGTTCAAGAGGACTATGCTTATGATGGACTGTGTCATCATAGTCTTTCTCGTTCTCGTTAAAACCCTCAAGTACATCCTTTTTTTCTCCACTGAGATTGTAATAAATTCCAGTGTTTTTAAATTCTGTCTCGAGTCCGTAACAGTTTCCTGTCTGGGCGTACATTTCAGAATGATCTCTGTATGTCCAGAGATAGTAGAAGGGAGTCCAGTTCTCACCCGGATACTGCTTGACATGAAGTGTGATTGCATCACGGATAGTATTGTAGTTCAAAACTTCCGTATTCATGTCGATATCGGTAAGAGTAACTCTGTTCTTGTTCGCAGATTTTCTTATAGTAAGAACCTTTTTAAGCGATACAGTCTGAGTCCTCTTTCCGAAAGCATCCTGAGATCTTGAATAAGCAACAATTTCAAAAGACGGTTCGTCTCTTGTTGTTGTAGCTTCGTAATAATTTGAAACTACAAAAGTTGCATAATCCGCTGATTCTGCTTCGCTTGAGATCTTGGCTCCTTCACTTGTGGTACCTCCTTCCTTGTCGTTCATAACCATATACTCATCATGAATATCTTCGATCTTCGGAACTGCATCTTTATCACTGTAATATGCGGTAGCGTATTCCAGAGCACTTCTTACATTAAGGTAAGCCTGTCTCTGGTTAACGCTGCTGCTCGTATTCATAATACTTGTTGCAGCGATAGCAATGAGTGAAGCCGAAAGGATGATGAGCACAGCAGTTATCGCCATAGCAAGGGGCAGCGAAATGCCCTGCTTGCGCTTCAGCTTTTTTAACATAGCAGCAACTTCCTTTCAAAATAATAATGTTGATGGTTTTCTTTCAGCGTTCCTGCCTGCGCTCCGACAATACGCAGACAAGCACACTTATCTACTATCCCTATTATTATATTACAATAATTTCCTTTATTCAAGTAGATTTATACTTTTTGTATGATTAATCAATTATAATTATTTCACTTTATGCAATACTTACAAGTTATGGCTAAAATGTTATACATTATCAATAATTGAAATTTAAAAAAGACTTGATTTTATGCGGTTTTTTTAAATGTTATTAAAATATGAACGTGTTAATATTATGTTCATATTTTGCCCCGAAAAACTATTATTATAAGTCCTGGGAATACCGTTTTCCCTCTCCTGAAAGTATAATAATATACAGTTTGTAGAATTATGGTGTTTTAAAGATCATAGACATTGATCTGAAATACCTGATTCCGAGGTGAAAAGATTAAACTTTCAATTCATTGGATATCTGTAAATATTATTCTGTAACAGAATAATACAAGAAGATATTCGTCACAAATATAAAACAAATTTTAGCCAAACGCCATGCTTGTTTTTTGTCCAAATCAAACATTTGTGATAATTATATATGTTAAGCAATATAGCTTTACGATTAATATAGTATCAAAAACGAGCGTAGATTAACAGTATAATGATGTATGAAATTAGCTTAATATGCTGTTCTTAATTCTGGAACTGCCGATTATTATGCCAAATGCATAAAACTGTTCACAAAAATGCAGCTCTCAGCACTTGTAAGTAAGAAACTTTACAAGCATAATAACTATAAAGCATAATTGCTTTACATATACTTTTATTATCTGAAGACAAAAAAAGCTGCTGTACTTATTGCATACAGCAGCTTCATATTATCAGAGAAGGCTCTCCCCTTCTCCCATTATTGCTATTTCAACAGCCTTGGCATCCTCAAGATGGAATACCATCATTTTATTGCCTGTTTCTTCATTATATATTTTTTTAAGGTCAGGCATTGTATCAAGTGCAGCTGCGGCATATTTTTCATCCGTTTCAAATACTGCACGTCCTGTATATCTCATCCAGTGACCATTCTGCTTAGCTGCAACTATCTCAGCTTTCGGATTTGCAAGCAGCTGTCTGTATACTTCCTTGAAATCTCCTATACCGAATAATACCTTTCCGTCCATCTCAAAATGAAGTCCGAGCGGACGCAGCTTTGGCTGATCTCCGTCTACTGTTGCAAGAAAGAACACTCCTGCTTCATTTAAAAAATCATTTATTTTACTCATGATAACACTCCTTATATTGCAGGAGACCGATCTGCACCGCTCCCCTGCATTTATTTATCTTCCTATCATTTCCTGAAATCCTTCCTCGGTAAGAGAGCAGATCTCGTTTTCATCACAGCTTGCAAGCTTCTTTTCAAGAACAAGCTCAAATGCTGCGGTGAATACCGCTGAAACATTGCTGCCCATTCTGTAATTCATAAGCTTTGCAGATTCCTTTATCAGATCAGCCTTTGGCAGACTTACCTCATCATACAGAATTTCAAGCACTGCATTTGCTGCTTCTGCATACGGTATATCCGTGACTTCACGGTGACCCTCATCACCCTTGCCGTCGGGTCTGTACTGACTGTAGCCTGTAGGTTTTACATCATCGCTCCAGATTATTACAACATCCTCATCCTGTTTTGTCTTAGGATAAGTCATTGCTGTAAGCGTGTCCTCTATATAGCGGTGAAGCTTCGGCGTACTGCGGATAATATCAAAGCTCTCTGTTACTCTCTTGATAACAAGCTCCTTCTTGATCGGCGCTTCTGCTTCAACTGTCTTTCGGAGCTTCTTTCTCAGCTCGTCATACAGCTTCTGCGACATTACCTCTTCCGGAGTTGCTGTATGTACAGTCAGCTTTGCGATCTGATAATTACTTACCGGCATTTCCTCTGCATCATCAGGCGGAGTAAACTTCGGCGCATCTTCATCCTCAGAATTTTCAAAATCTTCAAAGTTTCCGTTCTTGAGCTTTTCTAAGGTTTCATCAATTCTTGCAAGCTCCTTACTGCTGTTATCCCACCAGTCCATTGACCATACACGGATAAGCTTCCAGCCAAGATTATCAAGTATGCTTATCTGAGCAATTTCTCTGTCTCTTGTAGTTTTAGCTTTTCCATATGCCGGACCGTCAAGAAGTATGCCTAAAAGATATTTTTCAGGATCGGAAGGATCTACAACGCCGATATCGATCCGGTATTCGGAATTTCCGACCATTCTCTGAGTCTTATATCCCTGCTCCTCAATATGATTACAGATAGTTTCAGCAATACCACGAATCTTATTCTTTTCCGCAGTTACACTGTTGCCGTCATTGATAAGTGTTTTGCCGGAAGCATATTCAAGGAATGATTTAAGTGCGGCTACACCGTCTGATGAAGTCCTTGAAAGATCTATCATATCGGCAGTCATTGACGAATAAACGACCATTTCACATCTTGCTCTTGAAACAGCAACATTGAGTCGTCTCCATCCGCCCTCACGGTTCAGCGGACCAAAATTCATTGATACCCTGCCGTCCTTATCCGGACCATAGCCGACAGAGAACAGGATAACATCACGCTCATCACCCTGTACGTTTTCAAGGTTCTTGATAAATATGGGTTCTTCTGCCTTGAATGCCCATTCTTCAAGCTGAGGATCATCCTTGCATGCCTCTGTAAGCATATCATCAATAAGGTTCTGCTGGTTTACATTGAATGTAACGATACCGATGCTGTACTGCGAATCTGTCTCGTCATGGGCACGGCGTTTCAATTCCTCTACAACTGCCTGGGCTTCGGCAAGATTGTTTCTTGTTTTGCCTCTTTCAAAAATACCGTCTATATGTACAAGCTTTACCTTTGCCTCCCTGTCGTTTACTGACGGGAATGTATAAAGCTTGTTTTCATAGAATTCATGGTTGCTGAAAGCGATAAGGCTTTCATGACGGCTTCTGTAATGCCAGAGAAGATGAGTCTGAGGCATATTGAGTGCAAGACAATCATCAAGTATGCTTTCAAGATCTTCGATATCAAGGTTATCCTCATCGACAGAAGTTGTTGAGAAGAACGATGTCGGCGGCATCTGCTTCGGGTCGCCCACGATAACTGCATCCTTACCTCTTGCAAGAACGCCTACTGCCTTACAGGTCGGAAGCTGTGATGCTTCATCGAATACTACAAGATCAAAGGGTTCACGCTTGGGATCAAGATACTGGGCTGCCGAGATCGGACTCATAAGCATACACGGACAAAGACGTCTGAGCATATTCGGTATCTGATCGAAAAGCTTTCTGATACTGATACCTCTACCTCCGCTTCTTATAGCTCTTTGCAGGATGCCAAGCTCACTGCTTTGCGCCGCTTCACGGGCAAAGTTCGGTATCTTCGAGGCAAGACGGCAATAGATCTCCTGCTTTGTAAGCTCGGTGATCTCCTGATCCATACGTCTGAACTGGGCGATCTTTTCATTGAATACAGGTCCTGAGAATTTATTGAGCGCAGAGCTTCCGTCAATCGCCTTCATAGCCATTGCCTTAGAAATCGTCTTGATATATGCGCCCTTTACATCAGTATGTGCTATACCATCCCTGTATGCCTGAACAGCAGGTGCAAGTCCGGCGGATTCTGCTTCTTCCGAAATATCGTTCCATGTGATCCATTCCTTCATCTGATCAAGATGCTTTGAAATGTTAAGGCACATATTGATCTCATTTTCTATCCAGTTTTCGCTGTTTTCATTTCTTATTTCAAGAATACCATAGAAATCATTCCTTGCTGTTACAAGGTTCTCCCAACATTCCAGAAGTACCGGTATGATCTCCTTTGCATCTGTGTTTCCGCAATAATTCATGCGGAAATCATCAGATCCGGTAAGCTCATTAAGCTTTTGTGCGCTCTCCTTAGCCTTATCCGCATGACGGGTGATATCCTTCCAGTCAGTATTATTTCCCTGATAAAGAGCGCCGAGATCATTGACATACATCGCATCAAGTCTGTCTGCCTCCTGCTTTTCTGTCTGATAGGCAGCAAGATCAGATATGATCGTTTCAAGATTTGCCTTATCTACAGGAGCATTTGAATACTGCTGGAGCTTTTTATGAAGCTTGCTTAAACCCATTGATTTTGCAAGGAACCATTTTGCGGATGTGTCACGGAACTCATTCAGCATAGCATGACCGTCAAGTGTGAAGAAATCATCCTTCCAGTTACTGCCAAGCTTAGTGCGTATCTGCTGTGCATTAATATGATGATCGCAAAGCTCCCATACGCCGAACATATAGGTTGTAAGGCTTTCATTCTTTGCCCATGCCTTCGGAAGATCAAACCATACTGCCGCCTCTTTTGCAAGATGTACCGCTTTCTCTGATAATTCAAATGAATCCGCAGACAGTCCCGCTGAACGGGCAAATGCTCCAAGCGGTTCTTTTATCGCTTCAAGAGCTGCTTTGTATGCGCTGATCTTTGAAGGAAGCTGCATTTTGAAATGCTGTGAATAAACCTTTACGCCTACGGGTGAAAGCGGATGATCCTTCGGATGTCCTGTTCCCTTTGCAGCGGCGATAAGTCTTTCAAGCATTATTTCCTGCTTTTCTATTCCTTCCTGATCAATATGCTTGATCAGGTCTTCATCGAACGGCGGAAGCTCGGGATATGCTGCATTTGCTTCATAATCATTAAGCAGATGATAAAGTGATTTTCCGCAAGGCTGTCTGCGGTGAAGAGCACCTGCATATACATCAAGTTCATGACGCATTTCTGATAAAGCCTGAGCCTTGACCGCAAATGAACGTCTGCTTTTTAGTTTTGTTACCTCTGAGGCTTGTTTGAGCTGTTCAAGTACAGCCTTCTTTTTTGATTTATTGGAATGAAGCTCCAGACAGAAATCGCCTATCCCTATCTTATCAAGTCTTTTTTGCACGACCTCAAGAGCAGCCATTTTTTCTGCAACAAAGAGGACTGTCTTTCCCTGTGCAAGGGCATTGGCGATAAGGGCGGTGATTGTCTGCGACTTGCCTGTTCCGGGAGGACCGTGAAGTACAAAGCTCTGTCCTTTTCCGGCGGATTCTATAGCAAACAGCTGAGATGCGTCTGCGGGAAGAGGAAGAAGAACATCATCCTCGGGTACACGCTTGCCCATGTCCATTTCCTCGGCCTGCCAAGCAAGCTTTCCATCCATAAGGCTTTTTACTATCTTATTTTCCGCAAGCTCCTCACTTCTGTTTCTGATATCGTTCCACATTACAAACTGTGAGAATGAGAAAATACCAAGGTATGCAGATTCGCAGATATCCCAGTTTTTCTTTTCCATAACAGCCTTGCGGATTATCGTATAGACTTTTCTTGTGTCTATGCCGTGTTCATCCATCGGCAGGGGATCAAGTCCCTGGATATCTATTTCAAAATCCTGTTTGAGCTTTTCAAGCAGGGTTATATTCATTACAGCCTCATCATCACGAAGTCTTATTACATAACCCTTTGCGGCGGATTTTCTTACTATTTCAATAGGCAGAAGCAGAACAGGCGCATATCTTGCCTTTGTACTTTTTGAATTCTCATACCAGCGCAGAAGTCCTAAAGCTATATATAATGTATTTGCGCCGTTTTCTTCCATTGAAAGCTTGGATGCACGATATATTTCTTTTATTGCATTTTCAAGCTCCTTTGCCGTAAAGGAAGAGCGCAGTCTGTGGTTTTTGAATTCAGAGTGAATGACATCCTTTACTTTATCGGGATTGCCTGCATTATCAAAGCCGATCTCACCGCTTATTTTCAGATCCTCCGGACGGGGCAGGATGGAGAAATCTTCTCCGTCTGCAAGAGCGTCCTCAAGATCATCTATTGAATCTGTAAGCAGCGGAACTGTTGTTTTGGACATTCTGAAATTTATAAGCGAATTTCTCAGTCCCAGATCAAGCAGCTTTCTTTCCCACTGCTGCTTTTTCGTAAGCGGCGCATGGGCGGTTTCATCAACGCTTATTACTGAACTCAGCGCCTTTGGAACACTTGTCAGCTCATCACTGGATTTTTCTTCTCTTTTAACGACCCATCCGCTGTCGCTTTTTATTCTCATCGGAATAGGCTTTATACCGCTGAGTCTTGCACGTTTAACATCAATGATGCACAGTGCTTCCGGAACCTTCTTTTCCGCTGATCTGCAAGCGTCATCAAAGGAAACTCCCTTGCCTGCATTCATACAGGTACATTCTGTAACTGATACCTCACTGATACCTGCTGCAAGCTTTTTGCTGAGCATTGAGGGATCATCCTGAACTGCCTCCGGGAATGTCATATCTTCAAGCCATACGCCGCCGAAAATATGATCTCTGCTAAGTACAAGCATCGGGTGCAGACCGACAAGCTCCAGAGCCGACGCATAAAGCAGCGTCATATCCATACAGGTACCGAGCTTCTGATCGAGAACAGCGTCACAAAGACGTATTCTCTGTCCCGAAGCTTCAAAGCTTGCAGGGGGTTCGGAATAGACAATATTCTGCTTTTCTATAGCACCGTAAATAGCCGCTGCCTGTTTAAGAACATTATTAGGATCGCAGCTCTGATATCCGGTGAATGACGGATCTCCTGTCCACTGTTCAAGCAGTGAAGACGCTTCTGTAATTATTCTTACAATGTCAGGATGATTCGGAGTTACAAATGAACACAAAAGCTCTGGATATACCCCATAACCTGTACATTCGTCATATGCAAGTATCGTAAGCTCCTCATTCTGGCGGGTGATAGCAAAATTATCTCTTGTAAGCTCGATAAGTATATTTCCACGAACAGCCTCAGTAACAGATACAAGCTTTTCACCATTAAGTCTGAGGTTTACATTTCTTATTTCAAATACAGAATTTGCCGGAATGAAATCAACATGAGTCATATACGGCAGGCAAAGACCGTCTGATGAAGTGATAGTCAGCTCTACATCCTTGACAGGATTATCGGACGAATTTTTAACAAGAATACTCTTTATTATGCGGATACCATTCTGCTGCAAAGCAAAATTGACAGTCCTTATCATATCTGTTTCAAGCGTCACAGCAGGATCAAGAAATGCATCGGGATCAAGCGGGGCTTCTTCGGCTTCTGCGGACTCTTCCTCATCTTCTTCGACTTCGGGCATCTGCATTTCTTCCACAAATGTTTCAGCTTGTGTCTGCTCATTGCCATCTTCTT
>DEHG01000063.1:0-3000 GCA_002351795.1 Ruminococcaceae bacterium UBA2806
CTGTACTCGCTCATGATGTCTGAAACGCTTCTATTCATGAAGTATTCTCCGTATTTTTCGTGCTCGGTCATAGGGCGTGACATCAATACCACTGTCTCCACATGCGCTGTTCTCGGGAACATATCCACGGGGACAGCTTTTTTGACGTCATACCCCTTTTCCTCAAATATCCGGACATCTCTCGCAAGCGTTGCAGGGTCACAGGATACATAGACTATGCGCTTCGGGGACATTATGCATACCGTTTCTATCAGCTTTCCGTCGCAGCCCTTTCTGGGCGGGTCTACTATAATGCAGTCGGGACTTATTCCCTCATTCTTCAGGCGCTCTGCCGCTTCTCCTGCATCACCGCAGATAAATCTTGCATTTTCTATCCCGTTGCGTTCTGCATTCAGCCTTGCATCATCTATTGCCTGCGGTATTATTTCCGCCCCGATAAGCTTTCCAGCCTTATCCGCCATCGACAAGCCTATTGTTCCTGTCCCGCAATACAGGTCAAGCAATGTTTCACCCTTTTTCAGATCTGCAAAATCAGCAGCTATTACGTACAGCCTTTCCGCCTGATCTCTGTTTACCTGATAAAACGACAGCGGCGATATCCTGAATTTCAGCCCGCACAGCTCATCTGTTATATAACCGTCACCGTAAATGACTCTGCTTTTTTTGCCGGTTATTACATTTGTCTTTTCTTTGTTTATATTTATTACAACAGTCTTTAAATTGTCAAAAGTATTTACAAGTTTATCTGTAAGCCGCTTTTCTCCCTTTACATTGTCTGCATTGATTACAACGCAGACCATAAGCTCATCAGTCTTTTTTGCATGACGGATATATAAATGTCTGAGTACGCCTTTATGCTCCCTTTCATTATATACGGTCAGCTTTTCTTCATTAGCCCATTCGAGAAATACCCTTGATACCTCGTTGAATACCGGCGACTGCAATGCACATTCCTCAAGCGGCACGACTCTGTGACTTTTAGAAGCAAAAAAGCCCGCACATATATGACCGTCCTTATCTACTGTCAGCGGCAGCTGTGCCTTGTTGCGGTAACCGTTTATTTTCTCTGCGCCGATTATGGGAAGAACTTTTTCGGCAGATATCCCGCCTATTCTTGTCAGCGCATCGGTCACACGTTTCTGCTTGAATCTGAGCTCGGCTTCATAGCTGATATGTCTGAATGTACACCCGCCGCATTTTCGGAATATGTCACAGTCAGGCTCCTGTCTGTCATCCGACGGTGTTATAATGTTTTCTATTTTTCCATAGGCAAAGTTTTTTGCCGGTTTAAGTATGCGTATATCCGCAATATCTCCGACAGCAGCATTCGGTACAAATACCGCCATACCGTCTATCCTGCAAACGCCGTTTCCTTCGGCAGTATAATCTATTATCTCCGCTGTATATATCTCATTCTTTTTCATCTTTTTCTCCCCTCAGCCGGCACTGTGCCGGTTTACAGACTTTCCTGAAATATTTTTAGCTATTTTACGGAAACACTAAACGAATTCATTAAGTTTCCATCGGGATAATTTTCCTTGTGTATAGTATATCATATAGTACTTGATTTTTAAAGACCCAAGTGACATAACACGACAGTCGTTTCACTATGCTTGATTTAGTGTGAATCGGTTGAATGAGTCCGCTGTGACGGCAAGCATGTGCAGATTACTGGCTTTTTGTTTAAATTTAAAAACAATATCTTGACAAACTAACGATTATTAGTTATAATCGGACTAATGACTGTTAGTTTCTTTTTTGGGAGGAAAATATGACAACAAGGGAAAGAATACTTGATGAAACTCTGACATTATTTGCTGATAACGGCTACGACGGAACGAGTGTGGAACAGATCGCAGATAAGGTCGGAATAAAGGCGCCGTCACTTTACAATCATTTCAAGGGAAAAGAGGATATCTTAAATACGCTGATAGATATGGCTGAATCCCGCTATGAGAAATATTTCGGCTCGGATAAGCGTTTCGGCAGACTGCCCGGAAGCAAAGAGGAGTTCATACGATCGGAGATACAAAGAGTTTCTTTCACGGTCAATGATCCTGCAATATGTAAAATACGCAAATTCCTTGTGCGTGAGCAATTCAGGAACGAACGCTTTGCAGAGATCACTACAAAGCATCAGCTGAACGGGGTTAAGAAAATGTACACAAAGATCATCGAGGGCATGATGGGCAAGGGTTTATTCAAAGAGGATGATCCCGAACTGCTTGCGATCGAGCTGATCTCGCCCGTTGCTCTCTGGATCGCCAAAGCAGACCGACAGCCGCAGTACCGGCAGGAGATCATGCAGGATATAGAAAAGCACGTCCGGCATTTCTGCGATGTGTATATGACAGAATAATTACGGAGGTAAGCTATGCGATTAGACGGTTTTGGAATACTTGTAAACGATATGGGCAGAATGATACGCTTTTACCGGGATGTACTCGGTTTTGAGATAAAAGAGGCTGAGGATACGAAAAATGTATATCTTGTCAAGGACGGAACCTTGTTCCTGCTCTACGGCAGAAAAGACTTTGAAAAAATGACAAACCGAAAATACAATTACACAAGCGGTCTTAATGGTCACTTTGAACTGGCGCTGTATGTAGATACTTTTGATGAAGTTGATGCTTCCTTCAAAACGGCTGTTGAAAACGGTGCCGAACCTGTTATGGAACCAACGACCGAGCCATGGGGACAGCGCACCTGCTATATTGCCGACCCGGAGGGCAATCTGATAGAGATCGGCTCTTGGGATAAGCCGTATGAAACAAAAGATCAAGCCGATAGTATTTGATATAGGGTGAGAAGAGGAAATACGATGAAAATATTAGTATTAAACGGAAGTCCCAAAAGGGATAAAAGCGACACAATGCATATTACCCGTGCATTTCTTGACGGCATGAACGAGGTAAACGAGAATGAGATAAAAACTATCAACGTGATTGATAAACATATCGAATACTGCACAGGCTGTTTTGCCTGTATGCGAAACGGCGG
>DEHG01000063.1:3298-3430 GCA_002351795.1 Ruminococcaceae bacterium UBA2806
GAAAAACACAGAGGGCATTAAAAGCTGCTGCAATTTACGGAGGAATGATAATGGAAATAAGGAAACTGACAAAGTATGAGATGAATAGCGCCCTGCCGTTGGTGTGGAGGGTATTCAAAAAGCCAAAAACGG
>DEHG01000063.1:3725-4156 GCA_002351795.1 Ruminococcaceae bacterium UBA2806
TTTACGCCATGGGAAACGGGAAAGGAAATACATGACTTCATTGTGAAAGTCAAGGAAAAATACAACAGCATTATCCTGACAGCAAACAGCATCGGCGCATTTTTCTCGATGAATTCGGGCATTGATACTATGATAGAGAAGGCATATTTTATATCGCCGGTTGTCGATATGGAGAGGCTTATCACTGATATGATGAACTGGGCAAATGTTACGGAGGATGAACTGGAGGAAAAAAAGATAATACGTATATCATCCGGAGAGGAGCTTTCATGGGAGTATCTTTCCTATGTCCGCAGGCATCCTGTTTCGTGGACAACGCCGACAGCTATTCTTTATGGAAGTAAGGATAACATCACATCCTATGATACAATTGTCAGCTTTGCGGAAAAACATAATGCAAGCCTGACTGTAATGGAAAACGGCGAACATTG
>DEHG01000115.1:0-833 GCA_002351795.1 Ruminococcaceae bacterium UBA2806
CCGTAGTTATTGGAGCATCTTGAAATTGTCACCGGCAGACCGTATGTTCTGTGATAGGCAAGAACAAGGAGGTCTGCTCCAGCCTTTGAACTGCTGTAAGGACTGCTTGTATGTATCGGCGTTTCTTCTGTAAAGAACAAGTCGGGTCTGTCAAGAGGAAGATCACCATATACCTCGTCTGTTGATACCTGATGATAACGGGTAATCCCGTATTTGCGGCAGACATCCATCAGGACTTCCGTACCTATAATGTTAGTCTGTAGGAATATTTCCGCGTTTTCAATCGAACGGTCAACATGACTCTCTGCTGCAAAGTTGACAACTATATCAGGCTTTTCCTCTTCAAACAGCTTTTCTACTGCTTCTCTGTCGCAGATGTCAGCTTTAACAAATCTGAAATTAGGGTTGTCCATCACAGGTTTCAGAGTTGAAAGATTGCCGGCATACGTCAGCTTATCAAGGCAGATAACTCTGTCCTCAGGGTGCGCTGTCAGATAGTAATGTATGAAGTTTCCGCCGATGAAACCGGCACCGCCTGTTACAATGATGGTCATAACATTTCCTCACTTATTCTTAAAATCCATAATGCCGTTATGGATTACATCAAGATATTTCCCGTCTACTACGTCTTTAAGATACTGTCCGTACTGATTCTTTTTGAGTTCCTCATAAACGGAAAGAACATCTTCCTTTGTAATCCAGCCGTTGAGATACGCTATCTCTTCAAGGCAGGCTATCTTTCTATGCTGATGGCTTTCAACTGTTTTTACAAAGTTAGTTGCTTCAACCAAACTTTCATGTGTTCCTGTGTCGAGCCAAGTAAAGCCCTGACC
>DEHG01000115.1:1055-1625 GCA_002351795.1 Ruminococcaceae bacterium UBA2806
AAGCGTTCCGGATCGTCAACATAGTATCCGAACACTGTCGCACCCTTGCCGCCTTCGGCATTTTCAACGGCTTTTTTCAGACGTTTTTTAAGTCCGTGTCCGGCAAAGATATTATCACCGAGCACCATAGCCACGCAGTCATTACCAATAAAATCAGCACCGATTATAAACGCCTGAGCAAGACCGTCAGGTGAAGGCTGAACTTCATAAGAAAGCTCCACTCCGAACTGATGTCCGTCACCGAGCAGGCTTTCAAACCTCGGTGTGTCCTGTGGAGTGGAAATGATTAAAATATCCCTGATGCCCGCCATCATTAGAACGGACATCGGGTAATAGATCATCGGTTTGTCATAAATTGGGAGAAGCTGCTTTGACGTAACTTTTGTAAGCGGATAAAGNNCGAGGTGAAGGCGTAAGATTCTTTGCATAATCAACGACTTTGTTGTCGTAGAAGTACAAACCTGTTACGCAGTAATTGCTTTTTGGTTTTTCGGGTTTTTCCTCTATTGAAATCGCCTTGCCGTTTTCATCAAACTCAACAATTCCGAAGCGTTCCGGATCGTCAACATA
>DEHG01000115.1:1959-3685 GCA_002351795.1 Ruminococcaceae bacterium UBA2806
GTAACTTTTGTAAGCGGATAAAGGCGAGTGCCGCTGCCGCCTGCTAAAATTATTCCTTTCATTTTGCGTACCTCCCATATCTTCATATACTAATAAACGAGATTGCAACTTTCTCACAATCCCACAATCCAACATTCCAACTACATATATTTATCACAATCAACCTGCACAATTCCCTACAAAACCTACATTATTATTCCTACCAAGCATCAAAACCGCCATTTCCACTCAACCCCCACACAGTCCGCCAAAGGTTCGTTTGGATAAAAATTAACTACATAGAGTGTCTGAATTTTAGATTTTTTGTCTTATACACAACATATTGTGTGTACTCATTTTTAATCTACTAAAGGTATAAAATAGGCATATTCGGACATGTTCAAAATGGACATTTAGTTATTTCCTTTTTATATCAGAATTCATTAATTTTTGAAGATTTAATCCCTCGTTTTACTCCTATGTTTTTATTTTTTGTTGACTTTTCTCCTATATAAAGCTATAATATAGGAGAAAAAATCATAGGAGTAGGAGATAACGCTATGAGAAAATTTGATTATTCTAAATTTGAAAGCTGTAAATGGGATAATGAAATATTAAGCTACCTCACGCAGATACATGAGCATAAGGGCAGACAGGAGCTGTTCTCCCGCCAGAAACCGGTCGAATTGGAAAAACTGATTGAGATAGCAAAGGTACAATCTGTGGAGTCATCAAACCGAATTGAAGGTATTATAACCACAAGCACTCGTATCGGTCAGATTGTAAAAGAGAAAACTACGCCGAAAAATCGTGATGAAAAGGAGATTGCAGGATATCGTGATGTTCTTAATACCATCCACGAAAGTCACGATTATATTTCCGTCACAGGGAATATAATCCTTCAGCTTCATCGTGACTTGACAAAATATTCTGAATCGAGCTTGGGCGGTTCCTTTAAGATCACGCAGAATTATCTGAAGGAGACTCGCCCTGATGGTACAGAATTCATCCGCTTTACTCCAGTTCCTCCATATGAAACCGCAACCTCAATTGAAGCAATATGCAACAGCTATAGACTTGCGGTAGATACGCACAAGGTTGATCCTCTTCTGCTTATACCTGTTTTTATCCATGATTTTCTTTGTATACACCCTTTTAATGACGGAAACGGAAGAATGAGCAGATTGCTGACCTTACTTCTTCTGTATCGCAACGGTTATGAGGTTGGTAAGTATATCAGTATCGAAAAGCATATTGAAAAGACAAAGGAAGCATATTACGATGCCCTCGAGGAAGCCTCAAACGGCTGGCATGAAGAAAGCGATGATCCTACGCCGTTTATAAAATATATGCTTGGCGTGATACTTGCCTGTTACCGTGAGTTTGAGGAAAGAGTCAATGCGATAGGTGAAGTCACTGTTGTACAAATAAAAAACGGTAAGGTCAAGACCACTACCGTCCGAAGTAAGGCATACGATATCGTAAAGACTGCTGTTGACTCAAGGATTGGTAAATTCACCAAGAAGGAGATTGCTAATATCTGTCCAAGCATCAGTGAAAAGACTGTAGAATCGGCTCTCCGTATGCTTATTAGTCAGGGCTATATTGAAAAACATGGCACAGGCAGAAGCACTTTTTATGCGAAATCATCATCCTGATACGGTCTACTATAAAGAGTTTGTATATAGCTCTTCAAAAACTCCGTGTCGATAATTGCCGATATATATTCCTATACCTCTTTCCCGTC
>DEHG01000051.1:0-2558 GCA_002351795.1 Ruminococcaceae bacterium UBA2806
GGTTAGATAGATATAACAACTATCATTTAAGACCATCTCTGAAATTTGTTTATTTTCAAGAATAAAAAAGGGACATATGCAGAGCCTTGCTCTGTATTCCGATCTAAGAAAAACAAGTTTTGGAGATGCCTGTAATAAAAACGAAAGGTCGGATGTAAAATGACAGGATTATTTAAAAATGAGAAGTTCTGGCTGGTCGCAGCAGGTGCAGCAGGCGCAATCATCGGAGGAAAAATACTAAAATCCCCCAAAACCCGTGAATTAGCAGTCAAAGGACTTGCAAAAGGCATGATGTTCCAGAATGATGCAAAGGAAACCTTTGCCAACATGAAAGAGGAGGCAGAGGATATCTGCTATGAGGCTCGTCAAAAGGCAGAAAAAGATAAGGGCGTTTGTCAGTGCAATGAAGTAAAGGAAGAATCAAACGATGAAGTATAAGATCGTTTATGACGGCGTGGGCAGGATACGCTTCCGCTGCGGACAATATGCTTTTTCGCAGGAGGATGAGAGCAGGATAGAAGCCTTTCTTATGAAGCAAAGCTATATTGAATCCGTAAAAGCGTCTTATGCAAACGGCGGAATTCTTGTAATGTACAAGGGTCAGCACAAAAGCGGGATCATAAGCGCCATAGCTGCTATGGATGTAAAGAAGCTTCCTGCCTGTGAAAACGGATCAGGATATTCTGTAGGAATGATAGAAAAGAAATTCCGTAAAGATATTATTAAGATCGTTGCCAAAAGGATAGTTTACAGACTTTTTCTGCCTGCGCCGCTGAGGACGGTAATTACTGCGGTAAAGGCGGCGGGATTTATTCTTAAAGGAATTTATGAGCTGATGGCGGGAAGGCTTACCGTTGAAGTGCTTGATGCTGCGTCAATTACTGCCTGTCTTGCTCAAAGGGATTACAAGACAGCAGGCTCGGTCATGTTTCTTTTATCGGTATCATCACTGCTTGAAAGCTATACAAAGGCAAAAACAAAGGCGGCTCTTACAGACAGTCTTATGATAAGGACAGATAAGCTGTGGAAGGTCGATGATGACGGAGAAAGACAGGTATCTATGTCCGAGCTTGAACCCGGCGACCGTATAAGAATACAGACCGGAAGCATCATCCCCGTTGACGGTGAAGTGACCGACGGGCAGGCGGAGGTGAATGAAGCCTCCATGACTGGTGAAGCGGTGCCTGTTTCAAAGACTCAGGGAAGCTCTGTCTTTGCCGGAACTGTTGTAGAAAACGGCAATATCGTTATAAAGATCAGAGCATTGTCGGGAAATACCCGTATCAGTCAGATAGCCGAGCTTATCAGCCGCAGCGACTCCTTGAAGGCTAATCTTCAGGGAAAGGCGGAACGGCTTGCGGACAGCATCGTTCCGTACAGCTTTATGGGCTTCCTTGCTGCACTGATACTTACAAGGAATATCCGCAGGGCTGTTTCACTGCTGATGGTGGATTATTCCTGTGCGATAAAGCTGTCTGTGCCGATTTCGGTCATTTCAGCCATAAAGGAAGCGTCAGACCATGATATGACGGTCAAGGGCGGAAAGTTTCTTGAAGCCTATGCCTCAGCCGATACCATTGTTTTTGACAAGACCGGAACGCTTACAAATGCGGAACCCAAGCTGATGAAGGTCGTTCCTTTCGGAGATTATTCTTCGGATGAAGTTCTGAAAATTGCCGCCTGTATCGAAGAACATTTCCCCCACAGTGTGGCAAGAGCTATTGTAAACGGCGCAAAAGAACGAAGCATTACCCATGCAGAGGAGCATACAGAAGTCATCTATATTGTTGCTCACGGTATTGCTACAAGATTGTTCGGAGAAAGAGCCGTTATCGGCAGCCGTCATTTTGTAGCCGAGGATGAAGGTGTAGTTATTGCCGATAAGCAGCAGAATATCATTGACGAAGCTGCAAAAGGTTGTTCAGTTGTATATCTTGCCATAGGCGGCAGACTTGCAGGTGCGCTTTGTATAAGCGATCCGCCGAGAAAAGAAGCAGCCGAGGTCATAAAAGGACTGAAAAACTCAGGATTTGAACATATAGTAATGCTGACCGGAGACAGCAGGGGCGCAGCCGAAACAACTGCCGCTATGCTGGGTATCAACGAATACTACTATCAGGTTCTGCCGGAAAACAAGCACAGTTATATCCGTAAGCTTAAAGAGGAAGGCAAACAGGTCGTTATGGTCGGTGACGGTATCAATGATGCTCCTGCACTTGCCGAAGCAAATGTTTCCGTTGCCATGAGCGATGCATCCGATATTGCCAGAGAAACTGCCGATATCACTCTGAGAAGCTGCGATTTAGGAGAGCTTATACGTCTCAGGACAATAAGCTCACGTCTGATGCAGCGAATAGAGAGCAACTATCGCTTTATTTTAGCTTTCAATTCTGCGCTTATGGCGCTTGGGTTCTTTGGCGTAATAACTCCGGGCGTTTCAGCTTTGCTGCATAATACCTCGACCATGCTGATATGTATGAAAAGTATGACGCCGCTGCTTGGTGACGGAAAATAAACTGCCGCAAGTCTTTTTACCCTTTTCCGGGATGTAAGCTAAG
>DEHG01000051.1:2642-8343 GCA_002351795.1 Ruminococcaceae bacterium UBA2806
TTATGGATAAGACAGCTTTTGTGTTCCAGAATAACCGTCTGTCCAAGCGTTATAATGCGTTTAGTTTCCGACAGGCATTATTTTCTTTAGCCCCCTCAAATACAAAAAGAGCCGCATCCACGGCTCTTTTTTGCTTGAGATTTGGGGTGCAGGTGTACGATGAACACCTATCAGCCAAAGGCTGAACCGGCAGACTAAACCAGCCCCACAAATTCTCACTTTCCTATTCATTTGTTGACTGCCTGAAATGGTTTCCCATAATCATTTATTGTTTTTCCATTCATCAAGAAATTTATTTATCTCACTTACAGGAATAAGCACACCATAATTGAAGGAATTATCATTAAGGGTCAGAGAGGCTCCCGGTGTTATTCCTACAAGCTCCATGTTTTCAGCTATGGCAGCGCCTCCGCTGCTTCCCAACTTAATATAGGCACTATGCTTCATGCAGCTGGATGGGTGGCTTGTAAATTCACCAAACCTTTCAATTCCGGAGAGCACTTTACCATAAGAAACAGAAAACCACTCGTTCTCAGGATTACCTACGCAAATAATCCTATCATCAATTTCCGGGTCAGCTGCGGCTAATTTCATAACTGAAAGATCTTCATCTGATTTAAAACAAATAACTGCAATATCATTATCAGTGCCGGAATATAAAACCTCAGCCTTATACATTTTTTCATATACTTCTACGGAAAGAGTATTAAGGTCGTCCATTCCGGGAATATTATCGGTTTTCATTTCGGTGTTTACCGTATAAACCAATATTTGTGCGTTTTCGTTACTTACAACATGAGCTGCGGTCAGCGCATAATATTCCCCATCCTTTTTTTCAAAGATCACGCCGCTGCCGAATTCGCCATAGGTGACTGAATCATTCTCCTCTGTTTTGTTTGCCAATCCTATATTAGCCGAGAGCAGCCCGGAGTTATCGAATTTTTCTTTCATATCCTCATAGACTACGTTTTTATTATTATTATTGTTTTCAGAACAGCCGGACAGGAAAATCGAACCTGTTACTGCAAGAACTAACATAAGTATGATAAAAACATTTACCTTGGATTTCATCAGTTTGTTTCCTTTCTGAATATATTTACATCAGCTTCGCAATGGTGAAAGATGTTTCAGAATTCTTTTACCTGAATTATAATTATTCAGATAACAGCCTGATAAAACAGAAACGGCAGACACTGCTTTTTAGTGTATGCCGTTTTTTTGCTTCAGGCTCAAGCCTGTTTGGTAACGTGATTTATAAGACCGCCGTCTTTGATAATGCCCTGGATAAATGGCGGGAACGGCTCTGCCTGGTATGTTTTGCCTGTTGTATTGTCGGTAATAACGCCTGTGTCAAAATCGACCTCGACATCATCTCCTGCCTTTATCTCCTTTGCGGCAGCGTCACATTCAAGTATCGGCAGACCGATATTGATTGAATTGCGGTAGAATATGCGGGCAAAGGTGGATGCAATAACACAGCTGATACCCGATGCCTTTATTGCGATCGGCGCATGCTCTCTTGAGGAGCCGCAGCCGAAATTCTTTTCTGCAACCATGATATCACCGTCCTTTACCTTTTTTGTAAAGTCAATGTCGATATCCTCCATGCAGTGTGATGCAAGCTCCTTATGTGAGCTTGTATTAAGATATCTTGCGGGAATAATAACGTCTGTATCAACATTATCTCCGTATTTATGTACTGTTCCGTGAGCTTTCATAGACTATGCCTCCTTATTAAACCTTGGCAGGATCAGTGATATATCCTTTTACTGCGCTTGCAGCCGCAACTGCGGGACTTGCAAGATATACCTCAGATTCAACATGACCCATTCTGCCGACAAAGTTTCTGTTTGTTGTTGAAATTGCCTTCTCACCCTTTGCGAGTATGCCCATATGACCACCCAGACACGGACCGCAGGTAGGTGTGGAAACAACAGCGCCAGCCTCGATAAAGATATCGAAAAGCCCCTCGTGCATAGCCTGTAAATATACATTCTGAGTACCGGGGATAATAATGCAGCGTACACCCTTTGCGACCTTTTTGCCCTTGAGTATCTCAGCGGCAGCTCTGAGGTCGGAAATTCTGCCGTTTGTGCATGAACCGATAACAGCCTGATCTATTTTTACTTCTGTTTCACCGATCTCGTCAACAGTTCTTGCATTTTCCGGAAGGTGCGGGAATGCGACCGTCGGACGAAGTGTGCTGAGGTCAATAACATATTCCTCATCATATTCTGCATCATCGTCGGCAAAATATTCTTTAGGCTCACCCTTGAATCTGTCTTTGATGTACTCTCTTGTGATATCGTCAACGGGGAAAATACCGTTCTTTGCGCCGGCTTCTATAGCCATGTTTGCTATGCAAAGTCTGTCGTCAATATTCAGGTACTGCAAGCCGTCTCCGAAAAATTCCATTGATCTGTAAAGAGCGCCGTCAACGCCGATCTTTCCAATAATATGAAGGATAACGTCCTTGCCGCTGATAAACGGTGCGGGCTTCCCTGTAAGAACAAATTTAATAGCAGAGGGAACCTTGAACCACGCCTTGCCGCTTATCATGCCTGCCGCCATATCGGTAGAGCCTACGCCTGTAGAGAATGCGCCGAGTGCGCCGTATGTACAGGTATGGCTGTCTGCGCCGATACAAAGACTGCCGGGACCTACAAGACCTTTTTCGGGAAGGAGAGCGTGTTCAATACCCATCTGTCCGACATCGAAAAAGTTCTTTATATCGTATTTATCTGCAAAGCGTCTTACCTGAGCGCACTGCTCGGCGGCTTTGATATCCTTGTTAGGCGTAAAGTGATCCATTACCATTGCGATTTTTGAATTATCAAAGACAGAGCTTGCATTTCCGTCATTGAATACATTGATCGCAACGGGGGATGTGATATCGTTTCCTAAAACCATATCAAGATTTGCTTCGATCAATTGTCCCGCCTTAACGGAGTCAAGCCCCGCATGAGCAGCTAAGATCTTCTGTGACATTGTCATTCCCATAAAATAATATCCTCCTTATGCAGCGGCAGAGCTTTGCAGACTGCCTGATCTGTTTTATAATTATCCTGAATTCAGTCAGAATTTGCTTTTGAGTTTCGCCGGTCGGTCGAGCCGTCAAATTTCTCATGATAGTAGCGGATGTTTTCGTCCTCTGTCGAATAAAGTATCTCTCCGTATTCCTCATCCTCACCGAGCATGAACTGATACGTCATTTCCGGATTTCCGTGAGTAATATCAATGGTGAGATCATCATTAACGGTATATGTCAGAGTACTGTCATATCCGCCGATGGTTACAAGTCCGTTTCCGTCCTCTTTCAGGTTTAAATATGAGCCATAATACCATGCGTCTTTATCAGCGTAAGGAATGTATTCTTCCGGTAATTTTCCGATCTTAGTACCGTCCATATACATCCACATTCTTTCGCATAGCTTTTTCTTTGCTTCTTCCTTTGTTTTAACTATTGCAGGATAGAGAAGGTAATCCTCCGAAACGGCAGATGAAACATTTTCGCTGTCCGAAACAGATGAAGTATGACCGCTTTGTTCATCGGCGGAGCTTTTGTCCTTACTGTTGTCTGCACAACCGCCGAGCATAAGCGCAGCTGCGAAAAATAAAGCTGTAAGTTTTCGTGATCTGCTGTTCAATGCGATACCCCCTATTATAACATACACCGCCATAACGTGCAAATGCCGCTTTGACGGTGAATAACTGTTAATCTCTGAAAAGATTCTTTACCTTATCAAAGAAGCTTGAACGCTTCTGATAATTCTTTGTGGTACAGCTCCTATCAAATTCTTTGAGATATTTCTTTTGTTCTTCTGTAAGGTTTCTCGGTACTTCAACGGTAACTCTTACATACTGGTCGCCTCTTCCCTTGGCGTTAAGGTGCTGTATACCCTTTCCCTTGAGCTTGAAGATATCTCCCGGCTGTGTTCCCGGATGTACCTGATAGCTTGCTTTTCCGTCAAGAGTAGGAACAATGACTTCATGACCAAGAGCCGCCTGTGTAAATGTAAGCGGTATCTCGCACCATACGTCATCTCCCTTGCGCTCGAATATCTCATGCTTTTTAACGTTTACATATATATGAAGATCGCCGGCAGGACCTCCGTTGTAGCCGCTGTTTCCATGACCGCTTATATTGCGTATGACATCCTGACTGATGCCTGCCGGAAAAGTAACGCTGATCGTGCGCTGTGAACGTACACGTCCGACGCCTGAGCATTTCGGACAGGGCTTTTCTATGACCTTGCCCTTGCCGCGGCATTTTTCGCAAACCTGTGACGTCTGTACAACACCAAATGGTGTACGCTTCTGAGTTGTGACCTGACCCTTGCCGTTACAATCAGGGCATGTTTTCATATTTGTTCCTTCTGATGCGCCTGTACCGTTGCATGCCTTACAGGATTCAACATTCTGGTATGTAACTTCCTTCTTGCAGCCCTTTGCAGCTTCTTCAAAAGAAAGAGTTACAGTAGCTTCTACATCGGAACCTTTTCTCGGCGCATTCTGATTCCTCGGATTTCTGCCGCCGAAGCCTCCGAAAAAGCTGTTGAATATATCTCCGATATCAATATCCTGTCCGAACGGATTGCCTCCGCCGTATGCCGTTGAGCCTGCGCCGTAATTCGGGTCAACTCCCGCAAAACCAAATCTGTCATATCTTGCACGTTTATCCTTATCCGAAAGGATCTCATATGCTTCATTGACCTCTTTGAATTTTGCTTCGGCTTCCTTATCACCCGGATGAAGGTCGGGATGATATTTTTTCGCCTGCTTTCTGAAAGCCTTTTTTATTTCATCATCCGAAGCTCCCTTTTGTATTTCAAGAACTTCATAAAAATCCCTTTTATCTGCCAAAATAATACACCCCGGTCTTTATAATGCATAATTCCCGATGCATAATGCTTAATTAACGGAGCTTTGATCTGTGCAAACGCTTTGGAATATAAAAACCGTCAATCAGTTATTATGCAGCAACTATAAGTCACCAAAAGGGAAAACCATAACGGCTTTCCCTATGGCGGATCATTTGTTTATTATATCACAAAAATCAAATATCGTCAACATCTTTAAAATCAGCATTGTAAACGCCGTTGTCATCAGCCTGAGGAGCCTGCTGTGCAGCTGCGCCCTGTGCTGCTGCATCCTGATACAGCTTTTCGCTTACAGCATACATAGACTTCTGGAGGTCATCTTTTGCAGACTGGATAGCGTCCATATCTGTTCCCTTGAGAGCAGCCTTAACAGCTTCAAGCTTTGTATTGAGCGTATCCTTATCGCTGTCAGCAATATGCTCGCCGTTCTCGCTGAGGAGCTTTTCAACAGCATATACAAGGTTTTCAGCCTCGTTTTTCTTGTCAACTTCTTCTCTGCGCTTCTTATCCTCGGCAGCATACTGTTCAGCGTCCTTGATTGCCTTCTCTATATCATCCTTGTTCATGTTTGTGCTGGATGTGATAGTGATGTGCTGCTCTCTGCCTGTGCCGAGATCCTTAGCGGAAACGTTAACGATACCGTTAGCGTCGATATCAAATGTAACCTCGATCTGAGGGACGCCTCTCATAGCGGGAGCGATTCCGTCAAGTGCGAAGATACCGAGCTGCTTGTTGTCTCTTGCAAATTCACGCTCACCCTGAAGAACATTGACCTCAACCTGAGTCTGGTTATCAACAGCAGTTGAGAAGATCTGGCTCTT
>DEHG01000015.1:0-8379 GCA_002351795.1 Ruminococcaceae bacterium UBA2806
CATTTTTCAATTCCGAAAAATGAAGCTGTTTCCGCCGACCGCCTTTTTATGTCGTCATTATTATATCCCAGGCTTTCAGCGACAAATACAAGTTCATGCCATACCTTATCCGTCACAGTTTGGTTATCAGGCGTCTGCATGACAAAGCCTATCTTTTCCGCCTGCTTCCTGTCGGAAAGATCATTTATATCTTTGCCGCAGTAAATGATACTGCCGCTTTTTATGCCATGAGGACTTATCATCGGTTTTAGCTGCCGGAGAAGGGTGCTTTTTCCGCTGCCGGAAAATCCGCATACTGTAACAAATTCTCCTCTGTTTACGGAAAATGAAATACTGTCAAGTGTTTTTTTGTCACTGCCTGGATAAGTAAAGCTCAGATCCCTGACTGCAAATATTTCCATTCAGCATCCTCCTTCCACTTTAATATCACCGGCATCATGCAAAGCATACCAAAGGCAATGAAACTGAAACAGCCTGCAAAACTGCTTGCTTCAACGGTTATCATAGGATAATAACTGAAATATAACTGTCCTGAATAGTATGAATATACAATAATAATGTCAGCAGCTGCAAATAGCATTATCATTATGATATCTTTTCTTCTGATATGATACAGACTGTAGGATGTACGCTTTCCCGACGCATAACCTCTGCTGTGCATGGAATCTGCTGTATCAACGGAGTTTTCAAGCGCCCACTGTATGGTCGAGGACAGATTTTTTATAATACCTTTTATCCTTTTGTTTTTTACTCCGAAACATTTCCGGGCATCCCTTACTTCTTTGTAATGAGTTGAAAGCTTTTCCGTAAAAGCTAAAACCATCGAAATAAGCAGCGCAAGCTTTGGAGCTGCTCTTCCGAAAAGATATATCAACTTATCGGATGTCAGAACCCTGTTGATACAGTAAAACCAATTCACGGCAGATGAAAGCAGCAAAGCGGCAGCGCAGCCGAATATCACTGATTCCATTGTAAGCGGATTACCGTCGGGAAGATATGTTATTACCGTTATCCCGCCGTGACTGATAAGCGGATTGATAAGTATTATCATCAGGGATGTCACAAGATTAAATCTGAGGGAGCGCACCACATCCCCGACTCCTCCGCTGACAAGAATAAATAATAATCCTGATAAAAAAGATATTACTAAAAATACAGGGTGCATGATAAGCATTGTTACAGTCAGACATGAAGCGAAAAATATAAACAATACTATCGGATGAAGGTTTTCCATACCGTTTTTCATAGATCAATCACCTCTGTATATATTCCCGATATCTGCGCCAAGATCACAGGAATACAAAAAGGCTATCTCATCGCCGTCATGCAGCTTCTGTTCTGAACAGCCTATATTGGGAAATTCACCGTTTACACGATACATCCACCCCGAAACAGGTCCGCAGTCAAATTCATAAAGATTGCCTATCCCTTTTATATATGCGCCGCCTGTAAGCGGAACAGAGCTGAAATCAAGGTGTATGCCGTTTTTACTGCATTCTCTTTTTAATACATCAAAAACTGATTCTCCTTCATCAAAGCCAACATCTGCAATTGGAAAGATGATCCCATTTTCGGGAAGCACCGAGCGTTTTGTTTTATCAAGCTTATCATTATTCAGCGCTGTTTCGCAGCTTATTATCAGAGTGCAGCTTTGAGCGTATTCTTTTTCTGTCGTTTTCTCTTCATGGGACGAAATAATTGAAGGAGCAGGGGAGGGGAGAGACTCATCCTGAGAGTACTGCTGTTCAGGCTCAGGCTGCGGATCATACATAGTTGTTTCAATAACACTGGTCTGTATCTGACTGTTTGTTTTTTCTGGTTCAGATACTGCCGGAGTCTCTGTTTCTTTCTTTATCTCTGATGAAACGATAATGCTTTTTTCCTTTTTGACAGAGGACTGAATAATACTTTCTTTTGATGAATAACTATCCGAAGCTGCTGATATTTTACTGCCTTCTTCTTTTTCAGTGTTATGAGAAGAAATAAAAACACTTGATTCATGTACAGCAGATGAAGCATCATTGTTATGAATAATATTCTGACTTTCCTGACTGCCGGATAAAAAAGCCGCAGTCAGAACTATTATTATCACTGCCCCGAAAATGAGCAGCTTTAAATTCTTTTTAACAAAATCCATTTTATTACCTTTCAGATACAGAAAAGCTGTCCCGGAATAAGGACAGCCCCTGTATATTACTTTGAGATTTTACGTTTATAAAGGAAAAGAATTACAAGTCCCGAAGCCGACAAAACTGTTATTATTATAATCAGAACTGACAAACTGTCGTCAGAGGTCTGCACTGCTTCTATGTTTGAGGAATCAGATGATGTTGTCACGGACGGTGCCGATGCGGATGATTTTGTACCGCTTTGCAGGGCAGAGCTTTCTGCTTTGCCTGAATTTTCCTGAGTTTGTTTGCCGAATGCGTCTGACATATCATAAAGTGAAGTCTTTCCGCTTTTGAATCTGTCATATGCGCAAAGTGCAAGAAACGCTTCTGATGTAGAATACTTATTTACAGCGTCATCTGCTGTATGAGAAAAATCTCCGTCTTTATAGAATAGAGTCAGCGCGTCAATTGCGCTGCCGTCTTTGACAAACCTTTTGTCATTGGCAGGATCAATACCCAATATCGAAAGTGCAGAAATGACCTCAGCGGTAGTATCGCAGTTTTCGGCGCCGTCAAAGCCGCAGAACGCACCGTCAGCCTTCTGCACCCCGGACAGCAGAGATACAGCCTTTTCAACAGCAGTTTTTATTTTTTCATTAGTTTTGCTGTAGGGAGCAATGGCTTTAAGCGCCATAGCCGTCATATCACAGTCGTAATTCTCACCGAAAAATGCCCATCCGCCGTCTTCAAGCTGACCGTCAAGAATATCATTAATGAGAACATCCCTGGTCTTATTATCGTCCTTGTAATACGGCTTTGAATCAAGAGCTATAAGAGCATAAATTGTACCGTTAAGACCTGTCTTTTTATCAAATTCTGTATCTGTCAGTTTCTTTACAAGGTCATTGCCCTCAAAATTCTCTGCGTCAATACCCATTGACGAAAGAACTATAGTATATTTTGCAAAATCAGTCGGGCGGTCAAGCGGATTTTCTGAAATAAATTTCTTTAATTCATCAAGATATGCTTTTTTGTCATTATCGCTCATTTTACCAAGCTTTGACAAAGCCATATTTTCCCATTCAAAGCCGACTTTATTATGATCTGCCAAGGAGATCTTATCAGTGACCGCTTTCAGCATCTCATCAGCAGAAGGCTTAGTGGTTTCCGGCTTACTGATCTCGGATTTCTCAATAACTGAGGGTTCAGCACTGATCTGTGAAACATCCGGTACAGAAGGCTCAATGCTTTCCTGAACGGAAGGAACAGTTACATTTATGGTATACACTGTTTCTGTAACTCCTTCAGGCATCCAACCGTGCCAGCTTGCATGACCCACGCCGATTATAACACTGTCTCCATCATTGATATCAATATATTCTGAAGTCTTGTAATCATTTTTTTCATCAGGAGTGTAGCTGTTTTTATAAACTTTAAAACGATAATTCTTATTTTCCGCAGTCGGTATGACTCTGATCTGTTCTGCACCCTCTGGAAGCTCGATATCATAACTTGTTTCATCAGTTAATTCAATACTATGATAGGTGTTATCACAATAATAATTCAGCGCAGAAAGCTTTGTACTTGTATTATTAAAATCTGCTCCGATATCAACGCCCCAGTTCATTGAATATGCAAAGTGCAGTTCATCCCCGTTTTCAAGAGAACCGTCTTCAGCCTTGAATGAAGAAATACCGTTATTGCCGAACCAGTCGTCATAGCCGAACATCCATCCGCCCATGCCTTCAGCACTCAGTCCGCCGATCTCCGTTACATAACCGCTTTCTGCGCCGGTCTGAGTCAGACCCTTTGCACTTACAAGCTCACTGAAAAGTCCTGCTGCTGTAGAGTTGTCTTTCAGCTCGACCCATTCATCAATAAGATCACCTGTCCAGGGCGCAGAATCGTTTGTGTTATTTGAAACAACAATTCTGACCTTTGGTATCTCACCTTCTGCTGCTGCGGATAATGTCAGGGCAGAGCCTGACAATACTGCGGCAAGTACACATGAAATAATTTTTTCTTTTGTTCCCATTTTTATTCCTGCTTTCTCAGATTTTGCAGCTTACAGATTTTCATTTTTTGCCGAAAGCTTTCTGCTGCGCCGGCTGCGTTTGCGTTTTATCCTGTTTTTCTCTTTTGACGATATCTCAGGCGGCTCCTTCAGACCCGCAGCTTCAAGCGCACGGGGCCACGGTCCGAGCTTTTGCTTGATAAAGCAAACCTCTTCGGGAGAAAAATCCTTTTTTTCAGGAAGCCTTCCAAGCTGTTCATATTTGTTTTTAAGTAAAACAGACGCAAAAAAAGCCTTTTCATCAGAATTCATAAGATCACCCAAAATGAAATTATTCTTTCAGACAAAAAAGCACAGCTGATCAGGCGCAAAAAGCTGACTGCGGCGAAAATCGTCACAGCAAATCTGATCGGCTGCACTTCTTCTATGTCCAAGTCTGCAAGCCTTTTACAGCGGAGGTATTCTGACTTACGACACAAGTCGCTCACAGTAATGACAGTTGTCCGGGATTTTCACCCGATTCCCTATTACCTACCGGGCAGCGCCTTTCGCACCGCTGTAAAACATTCAATTTAATTTATACTATACCAACTTTTTTTCCTTTTGTCAACCCGGCACCGCTGTATTTATAAGCTGCAATCCGTCCCGGTCTGCATATCATACGTAAATTATATAAGTAATTTAATCTATTTGGGTATTTTGGGTATTGAAAAAATTGTAAAATCGTTGTAAAATGATAATGTATCATTGTTTTATCATATTATTTTACCCATGCAATGATCCATCTCATGCTGGATTATCTGTGCGGTAAAACCAGAAAAGCTTGCTTTATTACGCTTCATGGACATATCGATATATTCGATCTCCACACTTTCATAGCGCATCGTTTTTCTTGTACCTTCAAGTGACAGACAGCCTTCTTCGGCTTCATAGCACTTTTCTGAATGGGATATCATTCTCGGATTCATCATTACTAACGGTACTGCGGGAGTCTGAACGATTATTATATTCTTTCTGACGCCAATCATATTCGCAGCAAGTCCTACACAGCGGGAGCTGTTTGCTCTCAGAGTATCAATAAGATCAATCGCTGTTGGAATATCCGCTTTTCCCGCTGGTGATGACTTTAATTTTAAGAACATTACATCTTTAATTATTTTACGTTCCATTGTTTTTCTCCTTTATCATCAAAATGATCGCAGCGATAATTATACTACCATTCAAATAATTATGTCAACTAATAATACTGAAAAACATCCGGAAACAATAAATTTATAAAAGAAAGGGAAAGAAAAATGGTCACGATCAAAAAAATCAAAAAACGATTCGGCGGAAATATATGCCGTCAGTGCATTAACAAAAAATACAATATACATTTAATTCACAAAGACTGCCGCTATGATATAATCTATCCTTCACTTTGTCCAAAATGCAATGAAATGAAGAATATTGTTACAGGTTTTCAGCTAAGCGGTTATCTTAAACTGCTGTTTAAGTGATACGGAGGAGTTTATGTCAGAATATGTATTTTACGGTTGGGAAAATGCTGATATAAAGGATGACAACGGTCTTACTCTAAAGGATTATTACGATATTCTTTCAGGAATATGGTGTGCCGAAACCTGTGCGCCGAGAATGAGAGACAAATGGTCTGCGGATAATAAAACAATGGGGCAGTGTTCAATAACTGCTTTTCTTATACAGGATATATTCGGAGGGTTTGTTTACGGTATTCCACGCAGCGGGGGAAATTTCCATTGTTTCAATATAATTGACGGTCATGTATTTGATCTTACAAGCGAACAATTCAAGGATGAAAAGCTTGACTATAATAACTGTATGATGCAACAAAGAAGCACACATTTTTCTAAAGAAGAAAAACGAATGCGTTATGAATACCTTAGATCAGAGGTAATAAAAAGAACAAAAAACAAGCATCAGGAGATGAGATAAATGCTGGATACAGGGATAAAAGCACCTGATTTTACATTGCCTGATCAGAACGGAGAAAACCATTCATTATCTGATTATGCCGGACAGAAGGTTATACTGTATTTTTATCCGAAGGACATGACATCAGGCTGTTCAAAACAGGCTTGCGCTTTCGGAGAGCTATATCCGCATTTCAGAGAAAAAGGCGCTGTAGTAATTGGCATCAGCAAGGATTCAGTCGCATCGCATAAGAAATTTGAGGAGAAATACGGACTTCCGTTTACAATTCTCTCAGATACAGAAAAAAATGTTATTCAGGCTTATGATGTCTGGAAAGAAAAGAAAACCTCCGGAAAGATAACAATGGGGGTTGTCCGCACAACATATCTTATAGATGAAAACGGTATAATAATAAAAGCATTTGATAAGGTGAAAGCAGCAGATAATCCGTTACAGATGCTGAATGAATTGTAATCAGTTGCTTTTTTAAAGTTGTTTTTACCTCCGTGTAATGTGATTTATTATACGGAGGGCTGTTTTTATAAGGAGAGAGTCAAAATTATGGTAGTATGGAATCCCTGGCACGGATGTCATAAAATAAGTCCCGGCTGTGCAAATTGCTATGTTTACAGACGGGATGAAAGCATAGGAATAGATGCTTCTGTTGTAAGAAAAACAGAAAGCTATGATAATCCGCTGAAGAAAAACAGAAAAAAAGAATACTTTATTACTCCTGAAACCGGTATTGTTTACACATGTATGACATCTGATTTTTTCCTTTCAGATGCTGATAAATGGCGTCAGGGCTGTTGGGATATAATCAGGGAAAGAAAAGATCTGAAGTTTCATATTATCACAAAACGTATCGACCGCTTTGAACAATGTATCCCGGACGATTGGGGCAGCGGATGGGAAAATGTAACAATTTGCAGTACTTGTGAAAATCAGGAAATGACAGATTACAGGCTGCCAATCCTGATTAAACTTCCTATAAAGCACAGAGAAGTCATCAGTGAGCCGATACTTGGCGAGATCAATATGGAAAAGTATCTTGCGACAGGGCTTATTGAGCATGTGACCTGCGGAGGAGAATCGGGAGATAATGCAAGACCTTGTGATTTCAGATGGATACAGGAGATACGAAGAGAATGTATCAGAAATTCAATTCCTTTCACATTCAAGCAAACCGGTTCGGTATTTATAAAAGATGGAAAAACCTATCATATAGACAGAAAAGACCAGATGATGCAGGCAAAAAAATCAAGACATAATTATTATCCGGGGATGGGAAATGCATATTCTATAAGATACACTTTGCCGGATCGTATGGATCTGTTTGAGAGATTACAGAGATCAGGATTCAGAAGTAAGTTTCACCTGGATAATAAAGACAAAGAATATATAAAAGAAAAAGGTATGAAAACGATAATGGAGCATGCCAGAGATTTTGTTACAAACAGATTATCAGCAGAGAATCCTGAAAATGACGGAAAACAAACTCCGATGAAAGGACATCCGGTATTTATAGCACAGCATGCGACAGCCTGTTGTTGCAGGAGCTGTATTGAAAAGTGGCATCATATACCTACAGGAAAAAAGCTTTCGGCTTCGGAACAATCATATATAGTTGATGTTATCATGGACTGGATAAACAAAGAAATCAGGTGAAATATTGCTTCCGAACTAACAAAAAACAACATAGAATTGAGGAATAAAAATGGACGCTAATACTTTTGGTGAGGCTTTTAACAAAGGGATATTTACAGGATTATATAAAGCATTTGAAATTATGTTCTTAACACCACCAACATGTTACATAATGTTTGGAATGATTATATTTGCAATAGGACTAAAAATATTAGAGAAAATAATAAAAAAGAACAAGAATAATAAAAAATAGTTTTCAACAAAATGAAAGCAAGTAGCATCACAATAATAATTGTGCAAAGTGCTGCATCAGAGCGAGGAGCTGCAAGCATCAGACTAAGCATCATGCACAGAAGGCAAGTTATCCCGAAGCTCAGACACCGAGCCGACAGAACCAACAGGATTAAGAAGAAGCCTGTTTAAGAGATAGTCAGCATAAATCCGGCGCTGGTCTTCGGAAAGCTCCGGATATTTTTCCTTGATTTCTTTGTCGAGTTCAGACAAGAAAGCAAGGAATATTTTTTTTAAAGGATTGTCAACCATAAAAAACACCACCTTAAAACAATCCGCATTGTAAAGCCATTTTTGGCATCCCCTGAATGTCCCAAAATATTTATTTTGGGACATTAGCTATATTAAGAAATAACATCTTTCATACTACTCTCCCCAAGTTTT